>NZ_NRIQ01000007.1:0-117824 GCF_020224095.1 Enterobacter sp. CCUG 70166 | reverse complement strand
TATGTATCCGGTCATACACTGCGCTTACCCGGCCTGTAACATCTGCAAATTTGCATCTTCCCTCCCCTCCCCGCACAATGAAGTCCGTCGCAGTGAAGACATAAGGTAACCTATGAGTCAGAGTCATTTCTTTGCCCACCTCTCCCGCCTGAAACTCATCAACCGCTGGCCGCTGATGCGCAACGTGCGCACTGAAAATGTGTCTGAGCACAGTTTGCAGGTTGCCATGGTCGCTCATGCGCTGGCCGCGATTAAAAACCGCAAATTCAACGGGCAGGTTAATGCCGAACGTATCGCCCTGCTGGCGTTGTACCACGATGCATCGGAAGTGCTGACCGGGGATCTGCCTACGCCGGTGAAATATTTCAACTCGCAGATTGCCCAGGAATATAAGGCCATTGAGAAGATTGCCCAGCAGAAGCTGATCGATATGGTGCCTGATGAGCTGCGTGATATCTTCGGGCCACTGATCGACGAGCATCAGTATACGGAAGAGGAGAAATCCCTGGTTAAGCAGGCCGATGCGCTGTGCGCCTACCTGAAATGTCTGGAAGAGTTATCCGCGGGGAATAACGAGTTCCTGCTGGCGAAAACGCGCCTGGAGAAAACGCTCGACTCCCGCCGTAGCGAAGAGATGGATTACTTTATGCAGGTGTTTGTGCCGAGCTTCCATTTGTCGCTGGATGAGATCAGTCAGGATTCACCGCTGTAGTTTTTCGCCCAGCGGCGCTGCGCTTGCAGGGCCTACGAATCACGTAGGCCGGGTAAGGCGTAGCCGCCACCCGGCGATGTTCTCAGAACGGGAATAACACCGGAATCAGCACCACGCATACCAGCATCACCAGCACAGTGAACGGCACGCCCAGCTTTACAAAATCGCTGAATCGATAGTTTCCCGGCCCCAGCACCAGGGTATTGACCGGGGAAGATACCGGCGTCATAAATGCCGCGGACGCCGCCATCGCTACCACCATCGCAAACGGATAGGGCGAAACGCCCATCGATTTTGCCATCGCCAGCGCAATAGGCGCCATCAGCACAGCCGTTGCGGTATTGGAGATGAACAAACCAATGGTGGCGCACATGACGAACAGGCAAACCATCATCAGGTACGGACCATATCCCCCGCCCGCGTCCATTAAGCCTTTTACGATCAAATCCACCCCGCCGGTTTTCTGTAGCGCCAGGGCGAAGGGCATCATCCCAACGATGAGAATGATGCTTGGCCAGTGAATCGCTTTGTAAGCGCTTTCGGCGTCGATACAGCGGAATTTTCCCATTAACAGACAGGCGATTATCGCCGCCACCGGGTTAGGGATCTCGTCCGTCAGCATCAACGCGACCATCAACACCAGGCAAAAAATCGCATGGGGCGCCTGACTGTGCGCCGGTGACGCGTCGCTCTCTTCAATCGGCATATTCAGCACCACAAAATCGCGGCCTTTCTGCCCGAGCTGGCTAATCAGTTTCCAGTTGCCGACCACGAGGAAGATATCCCCCAGCAGGATCGGCTCATCCACCACCGCCCCTTCAAGGGCTACGCCATCGCGCTTCAGGCCCACCACGTTGAGGCCATAGCGGGTACGAAAGCCGATTTCGCGCACGGTTTTGCCCAATAACTCCGATTCCGGGATCAGCGACACCTCGGCCATTCCCACATCCAGCGCCCGGTCGGAGAAATACTCGCCGCGCAGCACCATCGGCTCCAGCAGCTGCTCGCTACAAAACTCTCGCAGATCCACGTCCGCGGTGGACATATCAATCAGCAGGACGTCACGCGCGCGAAACTCTGACACCCCATTCACGTTAACGATTACCCGACGAAAACGACGCCAGCGCTCAACCCCGATGACGTTCGCGCCATAGCGTTCGCGTAGCTTAAGGTCGTCCAGCCGCTGGCCTATCATCGGCGAACCGGGGCGGATAGCCAGCCGACGGGCGCGCCCGGTCAGACGGTACTCTTTGATCAAATCGCGAAAAGTTCGCCGCTTCCAGCCCTCTTTGGCTTTGTCCTGCTTCTCCCCTTTCAGCGCGAAACGGGTCAACAGCATATAGATAATGCCCATCACCAGTACAACCAGCCCGATCGGCGTGACGCTGAAAAAGCTAAACCCCTCAAGCCCCTCACGGATCAGTTCGCTGTTTACGACGAGGTTCGGCGGTGTCGCGACCAGCGTCATCATGCCGCTGATGAGCCCGGCAAAGCTCAACGGCATCATCAGCCGCGACGGGGAGATCTGCATCCTCATGCAGACGCTCAGCACAACCGGAATAAAGATGGCCACGACCCCCGTCGAGCTCATAAACGCACCCAGTCCGGCGACCGTCAGCATCAGATAAATCAGCATTTTGGTTTCGCTGCTGCCCGCCACTTTAACCAGCCACGACCCCATCATCGTCGCCACGCCGGTGCGTACCAGCCCGTCGCCAATAATAAACAGGGCGGCAATCAAAATAACGTTGGGATCGCTAAACCCGGAAAAGGCTTCTGGCAGGGAAAGGGTACCGCTCAGAACGAACGCGACAATCACAAACAGGGCGACGGCATCCATGCGCACCTTGCCCGTGGCAAAAAGAATGATGGCGATTAACAGCAGGCTCAGGACCCAAATCAGTTCACCGTTCACAACATGTCCTTGTCAGTGGAGGAGAAGCAATTCTGCCATAAAAAAGCCCCGGTAATGCGGGGCTATATCATGGGATTACATTTTTAGCGAGACGGTTACAACGCCGTCTGATGCCTTCGAGACGTCGATGGCGGTCAGAGTATTAAGCACAAAATCTGCCTCCTCCAGCCGGGGGGACCCCGCCGGGACGTTAACGGCAATGACGTGGCTTCCGGCGTTCAGCCCGGCCAGCACGCCTGCCGCCGCGTCTTCCACCACCACGCACTCCGCTGGCGCAAGGCCGAGCAGTTCAGCGCCGAGCAGAAACGCATCCGGTTCGGGCTTGCCGCGCTTTACGCGCTCAGCGGTAATGAAGACGTCCGGCGTCGGTAAACCGGCCGCCTTATGGCGGGCATGCGCGACAGGAACCGAGCCGGAGGTGACGATAGCCCACGGGATCTGCGCTTCATTCAGATGCTCAAGCAATTCGCGCGCACCGGGCAGCGCGGTGATGCCCTCAGTGTCGGTAGCTTCAATCTGCTCCAGATATTTGAACTCCGCCTGAATCTCTTCCTCAGGACGTCCCGCCAGGAAGTGCCGCAATGAGGTAATGGCCTGTTTGCCATGGATGAAATTCAGTACATCCTGATGGTCAATGCCGTGCCTGTCGGCCCAATGACACCAAGAACGCTCCACTACCGGCAGCGAATCCACCAGCGTACCGTCCAGATCAAACAGAAAACCTTTACACTGCACACGCACCTCCGTCAGGCATTAATGATTTGTTGAATTTCGTTGCTGCTTAAATGGTACTGACGCGGACAGGCGTGCCACGCGCTCAGCATACGTTGATACTTATCCCACATTGGGGTCTGGGCGTTGAAGCCGTGCGTACCCGCATCAAAATGAGTGTAGCGCCCTTCGGTGTTCACCATAAAGCGCACATAGCTCAGATAGCGCGCTTCTGTCGCGGCATCAAAGCCCAGGAACGTTACGCGGCGCTCGTCAATGGACTGCTGGTCTTTCAGATTGGTCCAGGACACATGCAGCGCATGGTACATCTCCATGATGTCGATAACGATACGGCAGGTTTCCTCTTTCAGTTCGCCAAATTCGCGATCCAGTTCGCGCATCTGCAAGCCAAAACCACGTTCAACAATGGTTTGCAGGCGGCTGTAGCGCGCAGCGTTATCGGGATCAAGCATAGTCATCATCTTGTACTGGTTAGACAAAATCAGACGTTGAGCATGGGTCATTTCCATCTTTCGACTCCTGTAGCGCATTGCACTGTAAAAAAAAGACACGGTAACTGATTGTTACTGTGCCTTCTTTTGGTCGTCGTTTCGATGATCAATCACAAGTCATCGAGGAATGTTTTATCAAGCTGTTTAAACGCGCGCTTGAGGGTGTCCGCCAGCGCCTGATAATCCGGCTTGCCTTCAACCGGGGCGAGCGCCTGGCCGGCCTCCTCCAGTTTTCCACGCACTTCATAAAACCAGTGTAAAATAGAAGGCGGAAGTGGCGTGATGGAACGTTTACCTAACCACCACAATCCCTGCATCGGCAGGCTTAACGCAAAGAGCGCCGTCGCGACGGCAGGTCCAAGCTGTCCACCCAGCGCAATTTGCCAGCAAAGAGTAAAGACGGCGATCGGGGGCATAAAGCGAATCGCATAGCGCGTGGCGCGAATAGTGCGATTTTCAATAAACATGGGCGCGAGGCGCTTTTCCATCGGCCATGTCTTTGCGTAATGCTGTCCCCGACGAAACAGACTAAAAAAGTTCACGGACGGGATTTCAGGTGTTGACATGGCTGTACCTCAACTTCACATATAAAAATTAAAATTTTCGTGCAAAACCACAACAGGCTATGACAACGTTCAAAATATTTTGTCATCGCTACCCCGTATCGGGTATCCTGTGCCAGCCTGATAGGCCGTAGACGAGAAGCGTTAACTCGTCAAATTATCGCATATTATGCCATTGTCTGAAAAATGTTCAAAATGGCTTAAAATCATAGGTATTTCTTCCATCCTGCCAGAATGTTCGTTTGGCATGATGTTAATCATAAATGTCTGAGTCAGCATGCGTTACGCTTTAGACTCATTGACGTTTTTTTAGCCACGTATCAATTATAGGTACTTCCATGTCGAGTAAGTTAGTACTGGTTCTGAACTGCGGTAGCTCTTCACTGAAATTCGCCATCATCGATGCGCTCAACGGTGATGAGTACCTCTCTGGTTTGGCCGAATGTTTCCATCTGCCTGAAGCACGTATCAAGTGGAAGATGGACGGCAGCAAACAAGAAGCGGCTTTAGGTGCAGGCGCCGCTCACAGTGAAGCGCTGAACTTTATCGTTAACACTATTCTGGCACAAAAACCAGAACTGTCTGCTCAGCTGACTGCGATTGGTCACCGTATCGTCCACGGCGGCGAAAAATACACCAGCTCCGTGGTAATCGACGACTCTGTGATTCAGGGCATCAAAGACTCTGCGTCTTTCGCACCGCTGCATAACCCGGCTCACCTGATCGGTATCGCTGAAGCACTGAAATCCTTCCCGAATCTGAAAGATAAAAACGTGGCCGTGTT
The DNA here is from genome assembly GCF_020224095.1 of Enterobacter sp. CCUG 70166. Taxonomy (NCBI): domain Bacteria; kingdom Pseudomonadati; phylum Pseudomonadota; class Gammaproteobacteria; order Enterobacterales; family Enterobacteriaceae; genus Enterobacter; species Enterobacter sp. CCUG 70166. The sequence goes on along the minus strand of NZ_NRIQ01000007.1, from coordinate 112,627 downwards.
TGACACCGCGTTCCATCAGACCATGCCGGAAGAGTCTTACCTCTATGCCCTGCCATACAGCCTGTACAAAGAGCACGGCGTACGTCGCTACGGTGCACACGGCACCAGCCACTTCTATGTGACTCAGGAAGCCGCAAAAGTACTGAACAAGCCGGTTGAAGAAGTCAACATCATCACCTGCCACCTGGGCAACGGTGGTTCTGTTTCTGCTATCCGCAACGGTAAGTGTGTTGACACCTCTATGGGTCTGACCCCGCTGGAAGGTCTGGTGATGGGTACCCGTTCCGGTGATATCGACCCGGCGATCATCTTCCACCTGCACGACACCCTGGGCATGAGCGTTGACGACATCAACAAAATGCTGACCAAAGAGTCTGGCCTGCTGGGTCTGACCGAAGTCACCAGCGACTGCCGTTACGTTGAAGACAACTACGCAGAAAAAGCTGACGCTAAACGTGCAATGGACGTTTATTGCCACCGTCTGGCGAAGTACATCGGTTCTTACACCGCGCTGATGGACGGTCGTCTGGACGCGGTTATCTTCACCGGCGGCATCGGTGAGAACGCGGCAATGGTACGTGAGCTGTCCCTGGGCAAACTGGGCGTACTGGGCTTCGAAGTCGATCACGAGCGTAACCTGGCTGCCCGCTTCGGCAAGTCTGGCTTCATCAACAAAGAAGGCACCCGCCCGGCTATCGTTATCCCAACTAACGAAGAGCTGGTCATCGCGCAAGACGCGTGCCGCCTGACTGCCTGATTCCACACCGCCAGCAATGCTGGCGGTGCTGTTTTGTAGCCCGCCCAACGCGGCGGTAACGAAAGAGGATAAACCGTGTCCCGTACTATTATGCTGATCCCTACCGGAACCAGCGTCGGCCTGACCAGCGTCAGCCTCGGCGTGATCCGCGCTATGGAACGCAAAGGCGTTCGTCTGAGCGTCTTTAAGCCTATCGCCCAGCCACGTGCCGGTGGCGATGCGCCAGACCAGACCACCTCCATCGTTCGTAAGAACTCCAATCTGCCAGCGGCTGAACCGCTGAAGATGAGCCACGTTGAATCTCTGCTCTCCAGCAACCAGAAAGACGTGCTGATGGAAGAGATCATCGCCAACTACCACGCAAACGCGCAGGACGCTGAAGTGGTGCTGGTTGAAGGCCTGGTCCCGACCCGTAAACACCAGTTTGCCCAGTCTCTGAACTTTGAAATCGCGAAAACCCTGAACGCAGAGATTGTTTTCGTGATGTCTCAGGGCACTGACACCCCAGAGCAGCTGAAAGAGCGTATCGAACTGACGCGCAGCAGCTTCGGCGGTGCGAAAAACACCAGCATCACCGGCGTGATTGTTAACAAGCTGAACGCGCCAGTAGATGAGCAGGGCCGTACGCGTCCTGACCTGTCCGAAATCTTCGACGACTCTTCCAAAGCGAAAGTCATCAAAGTTGACCCGGCCAAGCTGCAGGATTCCAGCCCACTGCCGGTGCTGGGTGCGGTGCCATGGAGCTTCGATCTGATTGCCACCCGTGCAATCGATATGGCGCGTCACCTGAATGCCACCATCGTTAACGAAGGCGATATCAACACCCGCCGCGTGAAGTCCGTGACCTTCTGCGCGCGCAGCATTCCGCACATGCTGGAACACTTCCGCGCAGGTTCCCTGCTGGTGACCTCTGCTGACCGTCCAGACGTGCTGGTTGCAGCGTGCCTGGCTGCGATGAACGGCGTGGAAATCGGTGCGATCCTGCTGACCGGTGCCTACGAGATGGACCCGCGCGTCAGCAAGCTGTGCGAACGTGCGTTCGCCACTGGCCTGCCAGTCTTCATGGTGAACACCAACACCTGGCAGACCTCCCTGAGCCTGCAAAGCTTCAACCTCGAAGTGCCGGTTGATGACCACGAGCGTATCGAGAAAGTTCAGGAATACGTTGCGGGCTACATCAACGCAGACTGGATTGAATCCCTGACGGCGACGTCCGAGCGCAGCCGTCGTCTGTCTCCTCCAGCCTTCCGTTACCAGCTGACCGAGCTGGCGCGTAAAGCGGGCAAACGCGTGGTTCTGCCAGAAGGTGACGAACCACGTACCGTTAAAGCGGCGGCCATCTGTGCAGAGCGCGGTATCGCGACCTGTGTGCTGCTGGGTAACCCGGATGAGATCAACCGCGTTGCGGCGTCTCAGGGCGTTGAGCTGGGCGCTGGCATTGAGATCGTTGACCCGGAAGTGGTTCGCGAAAGCTACGTTGCCCGCCTGGTTGAGCTGCGTAAGAACAAGGGCATGACCGAAGCCGTTGCGCGCGAGCAGCTGGAAGATAACGTCGTGCTGGGTACGCTGATGCTGGAGCAGGACGAAGTTGACGGCCTGGTTTCCGGTGCGGTTCACACCACCGCGAACACCATCCGTCCACCGTTGCAGCTGATCAAAACCGCACCGGGCAGCTCTCTGGTCTCCTCCGTGTTCTTCATGCTGCTGCCTGAACAGGTTTACGTTTATGGCGACTGCGCGATCAACCCGGACCCAACCGCAGAGCAGCTGGCAGAAATCGCTATCCAGTCTGCGGACTCCGCGACTGCCTTCGGTATCGAACCGCGCGTCGCGATGCTCTCCTACTCCACCGGTACTTCTGGTGCAGGCAGCGACGTAGAGAAAGTCCGTGAAGCAACCCGCATTGCGCAGGAAAAACGTCCGGATCTGATGATCGACGGCCCGCTCCAGTACGATGCCGCGGTAATGGCTGACGTTGCGAAATCTAAAGCGCCTAACTCGCCGGTTGCAGGTCGCGCTACCGTGTTCATCTTCCCGGATCTGAACACCGGTAACACCACCTATAAAGCGGTACAGCGTTCAGCAGACCTGATCTCCATCGGGCCAATGCTGCAAGGTATGCGCAAGCCTGTGAACGACCTGTCTCGTGGTGCGCTGGTAGACGATATCGTCTACACCATCGCGCTGACGGCGATCCAGTCTTCGCAGCAGCAGTAATGTTTTGCCGGATGGCGCTTCGCTTATCCGGCCTACAGGACCGTAGGCCCGGTAAGCGCCAGCGCCACCGGGCAACAAAAAGGCGACCACAAGGTCGCCTTTTTTTATTACAACAGCTCCCGCGCCGCCGACACAATGTCATGTGCCGTCAGGCCATACTCCTTCTGCAGGAAGTCCTGCGTGCCTACCTGACCGTAACGCTCCTTCACCCCAACCCGCCGCATCGGCACCGGACAGGTTTCCACCAGCACTTCCGCCACCGCCGACCCCAGCCCGTTGTGAATGCTGTGGTTTTCGCAGGTCACAATACGCCTGGTTTTCTCGGCATAATTTTTCACCAGCATCCGATCGATGGGCTTCAGGGTAAACATGTCGATGACCGCTGCGCTTACCCCCTCCTGCTCCAGCTGGCGCGCCGCCTCCAGCGCTTCCGCCACCATAATGCCGTTAGCAATCAGGGTAATATCGGTTCCCTCGCGCAGCACGTTGCCCTTGCCGATGGTGAAGGTTGACCCCGGGGCATAGACGCTCGGCGCCTGTTTACGGATGGTCCGCACCCAGTAGAAGCCTTCCAGGTCGATAAGCTGACGCAGCACATCTTCGAACATCACCGCATCGGTCACCTCCAGCACCACTGAATGCGCCAGACCGCGCACGATGCCCATATCCTCAAACGACATATGCGTCCCGCCGTTGTGGCAGGCCGTCACGCCCGCATCCGAGGCAATCACCTTCACATTATTGCGCTGGTAGTCCAGGGACATAAACAGCTGGTCGAAGCAGCGACGGCTGGCAAAGGCGGTAAAGGTATGGACGAACGGCTTACGTCCGGTGAGCGACAGCCCGGCGGCCGTCCCAATCACGTTAGCCTCCATAATGCCGCAGTTGATGACGTGCTGTGGATAATCACGCGCTACGCCGTCCATCGCCATCGAGCTCATCAGATCCGCTTCGAGCGCAATAATCTCGCTCCCGGCCTCAATCTGTTTTGCCACAAAACCCGCATAGACCTTACGCATCTCAACGGCATCTTTCTGTCCTGTCGGTGCAACCTTAATCATGTGAAGCCTCCAGTTGGCGAATCCTCTCGTTGAGCGCCGCTTTGCTCTCCTCAGTTAATCGCAGGTGATGCGAGTTGCTGAGCTGTTCCAGGTATGGCACCCCCTGCCCTTTGATGCTGTCGAGGATCACCACCCGCGGACGCGCATCGGTCACAGGGATCGGCGCGGTCACCTCCAGCAGCGCCGGAATGTCGTCCCCTTTCACCGTCACCACGTCAAAACCAAAGGCCCGGAATTTGCCTTCCAGATCGAAGGCGCTGATGATTTCGTCCAGCTCGCCGTCGAGCTGCTGTTTGTTCCAGTCCACGAACACCGTCAGATTGTTCAGTCGATGGTGTGCAATAAACTGGAAGGCTTCCCAGCACTGCCCTTCGTTCAGCTCCCCATCGCCAACGATGCAAAACACCCGGTTTGGCCTTCCTGCCAGCTTGTGCGACAGCGCCATGCCACCTGCAATGGAGATCCCCTGCCCCAGCGATCCGGTGGTGGCATCCACGCCGCGTGTTTTCAGGCGATCCGGGTGGCTTGGCAGACGCGTTCCGTTCTGGTTTAGCGTGCTCAGCTCTTCAATCGGGAAGTAGCCCTTAATCGCCAGCGTGCTGTACAGCGCCGGGCCCGCATGTCCCTTCGACAGCACAAAGTAATCGCGCTCTGGCCAGTCCGGATCGGCCGGGTCAATTTTCATTACCGCGCCGTACAGAACGGCCAGTGTTTCAACGACTGACATGCTGCCGCCGTAGTGACCAAAACCCAGCTGCGTCAGGGATTTCAGCGTCTCAAGGCGGATCTGACGCGCCAGTTCGGTTATTTCATTTTCATTCATGATTTGGCTCCGGGGTTTTCCTGCGCGTTACCGCTGGCAGGTTTGTTTTTAGCGAAGACGTTGTAGGCCACCAGCAGCGCAAACAACACAACAACCAGTCCGGTGATGGCAAGCGGCGACAGGAAGCGCGCCAGGTTGCCGAGCACAATCCCGACGGCGCCAAAGTCGGCGTCCGAGAAGGTCGTATTCGCAAAGCCAATCGCGCCCAGAACAGGCAGCAGCAGGACCGGCAGGAAGGTGATCAGCAGGCCGTTAGCAAAGGCGCCAATCATCGCCCCGCGACGTCCGCCGGTGGCGTTCCCAAACACGCCCGCCGTTGCACCGGTGAAGAAATGCGGCACGACGCCCGGCCGGATCAGCACCCAGCTAAACTGACCGCAGATGAACAAGCCTACAATCCCGCCGAGGAAGCTGAACAGGAAGCCAATCAGCACCGCGTTTGGCGCATACGGGTAGACCACCGGGCAGTCCAGCGCAGGTCGCGCATTGGGCACCAGTTTTTCCGAGAAGCCGGTAAAGGCCGGGACAATTTCCGCCAGAATCAGGCGCACACCCTGCAAGATGATAAACACGCCTGCCGCGAAGGTGATGGCCATAATGATGGCGTACACCAGGTAGTTCTGGCCGCCGCTGAAGGTGGCCTCCACGTACTCACGCCCGGCGCTCACCGCCATAATCAGGTAGATAATCATCATGGTCAGTGAGATGGAGATCGAACTGTCGCGCAGGAAGCTGAGGTTCTTCGGCAGGTTCATCTCTTCGGTGGAGCGCGAGCCTTTACCGACCTTGCTGCCAATCCAGCCGGACAGCACGTAGCCCAGCGTGCCGAAATGACCGAAGGCAATCTCATCGTTGCCGGTAATACGCTTCATATAGCGCTGCGCAATCGCCGGGAAGAAGGCCATAATCAGGCCGAGGATCAACGAACCGGTAAAGACCAGCCCTACCCCTTCGAAGCCTGCGACCGTCAGGATCACGCCAATCATGCACGCCATGTAGAAGGTGTGATGCCCGGTCAGGAAGATGTACTTCAGGCGGGTAAAGCGCGCGACAATAATATTCGCCACCATCCCGAAAGCCATAATGAGCGCGGTGGAGGCACCATATTTTTCCAGGGCAATCGACACAATAGCTTCATTGTTGGGAATAATGCCCTGAATATTAAAGGCGTGCTCAAACATACCGCCGAGCGGATTTAAAGAGCCCACCAGCACGGTTGCGCCGCCGCCCAGTACAATAAAGCCGAGAATGGTTTTAATTGTGCCTTTTACCACATCTGAAAAGGCTTTTTTCTGCGCCACCAGACCAATCAGGGCAATTAACCCGACCAGGACTGAAGGGACTTTTAAAATATCAACAACGAAATTCAGCGTTTCAAGGATAAACATATCCACCTCGCCTTTTCAGGATTATTGTCTTTCGAACCAGGCGCGCAGCTGCGCTTCGAGTTCGTTGATATCGATAATATTGTTGATCACCACCAGCTGGCTTTCCGGCACGCTGGCGCTGGCGGCAATGTCTTTCGCCATTACAAACAGGTCCGCCGCGCCCGGCGTGGCCGAGGAGAGATCGGAGTGTTCAACCTCTGCCTCAATTTCCAGTTTTTTGAGCACCTTTTTAATATTCATTTCGACCATAAAACTGCTGCCCAGGCCGGAGCCGCAAATAGCCATAATTTTCATTGTTATCCCCTTTTTTGAGTAGAGTACGCCCCATCACGCTGACGCGTAATGTTGAGATGAATCGGATTAAATAATTAAATCAGAAGCGATTGATGACGGTTTTTATCTCCTCCAGCGTATTCGCCCGATGTAATTCAGCCATATCTTCGTCGCTGGAAAATAATTCTGCTAAGGCGGAGATCATTTCGATATGGCTATGTTTGTCCGGCGCCGCCAGCATCACAATCACATCGACGGGGTCAAACTCACCAGCACCAAATGAGACGCCCTGTTTCAGTTTTAATAATGACAGGCCAAGTCCTTTCGCCCCTTCTTCCGGTCGCGCGTGTGGCATTGCCAGCCCAGGAGCCAGCACATAGTAGGGACCTAACCTGTGATGCTGCTCAATGATAGCCGTGACATATTTCGGCGCAATGACCTGCAAATCCAGCAGCGGTTTCGCGCACAGTTCCAGCGCCTGGGGCCAGCTTTCAACGCTATCCTGTAGGATGATGGTTGTATCATATATCCACTTTTTGAGCATTTTTCACTCCCGCTAAAGACCAGACATGGGCAAACTCTATTCAACCCATCAATTAATGACTGCGATCGCGATCACAAAGATAGCGCTACCAACGACTAACATGCAGAACTGTGATAGCGCTATCAAATTGCTATCCTGGTGCGAAATCACAGCAAAAAAAGGGATTTAAGGCGTATACTGCCTGTCACGTAAAATGAAGGATGAAACTAAATCGCGTCCTGTCAGCAGGAAGATGTATGTCTTTAACCCGAAAACGGCGCAGTACCGGAAAAGTAACGCTCGCGGATGTCGCGCAGCTTGCCGGCGTAGGCACGATGACTGTTTCCCGTGCCCTCCGCACGCCCGAACAGGTTTCCGATAAACTGCGTGAAAAAATTGAAGCCGCGGTGCAGGAGCTGGGTTACATGCCCAATCTTGCCGCCAGCGCACTGGCATCGGCATCGTCATGGACGATTGCGATGGTAGTACCCAATCTTTCCGAAGCTGGCTGTTCCGAGATGTTCGCCGGGCTACAGCAGGTGCTCCAGCCAGCCGGATATCAGATTATGCTGGCGGAATCTCAGCATCGTCTTGAACAGGAAGAGAAACTGCTTGAAACGCTGCTGGCCTCGAACATCGCCGCGGCGATACTGCTCAGCGTCGAGCACTCCGATACCGTGCGACACTGGCTAAAAAACGCCTCTATCCCGGTGATGGAAATGGGTGCAATGCGTGCCGATCCTATTGATATGAATATCGGGATTGATAACGTCGCCGCCATGTATGAACTTACCGAAATGGTGATTCAGCGCGGCTACCAGAATATCGGCCTGCTGTGCGCTAACCAGGAGCAGTGGATTTTTCAGCAGCATTTGCAGGGCTGGTACAAGGCGATGCTGCGCCACCACCTGGCGCCAAATAGAGTGATTAATGCCGCCATGCCGCCGAACTTCTCCACCGGTGCGGCACAATTGCCGGAGTTTCTGCTGGCGTGGCCGGAGCTGGATGCGCTGGTGTGCGTATCAGATGAACTGGCCTGCGGCGCGCTATATGAGTGCCAGCGTCGGCGCATCAAGGTGCCGGACGATTTAGCGGTCGTGGGCTTTGGCGACAGCGACGTCAGCCGCGTCTGTCAGCCGCCGCTGACGACGATGGCAGTACCGCATCGCAAGATTGGGATTGAAGCCGGGAAAGCGTTACTGGAACGTCTGAATGACGGAGACTGGCGCGACCATAAACCCATCGCGTCCAGCCTGTGTCTGCGGGAAAGCTGTTAAGGCTTACTCAGCCTCTTCCTCTTTTTCCGCCTTATTTTCCGGTTTAGCGGATTCGTTTTTGGCGTTGCGGGTCATCCACAGCGCCAGTGCTTTAAGGGAATCCGGCGTGAATTCGTCGCAACGCGCGGTGATCTCTTCCGGCGTCATCCAGCACACTTCGCTCACTTCCTCTTCCTGCAAGGCGAAAGGTCCGTGGGAAACGCAGCTAAACAGCCCGCCCCAGACGCGACAATGCTCATCTTCGAAATAAAACTGTCCGTGCTCGGCAAACGGCACGCCAGCGATACCTAACTCTTCTTCCGCTTCACGACGCGCGGAATCCAGCAATACTTCATCGGCCTGCACGACGCCACCCGCTGTGGCATCCAGCATACCAGGAAGAAAATCTTTGGTGTCGGTGCGACGCTGGACCAGAATCTTGCCCATGCCGTCATGAACAACGATGTAAGTCGCGCGGTGACGCAGACGCTCCGCACGCATTTGTTCGCGGCTGGCCTGCGCGATCACTTCATTCTCTTCGCTGACAATGTCAACCCACTCAGTACTTGCCAAATGATTCTGCTCCACCATCGGGAAACCTTCTCGTCTAAGCGCTCTTTCGGCGCGTTTTCAGTTGTGGTGTAACTTACGGATTAATCGCTATCTGCGCAATAACTTGCTGATCATTAAGTGCGATAACGCTTAATGTCCCGTCTTCATACATGCCGTAGCTTGCCGGGTTACCGCCTTTAGGAATGCTGACAGACCCGGGGTTAAAGTGGTAAAACGCCCCGCGTTTTTCCGCCACCGGAATATGAGTATGACCATAAACCAAGACATCGCCAGCGGCGAGTGACGGCAGGTTATCCGGGCCGAACAGGTGCCCGTGGGTCAGGAACAAACGGCTGTTTTCCATCAACACTTGTTGCCAGGGAGCGGTGATGGGAAATTGCAGCAGCATCTGGTCAACTTCGCTGTCGCAGTTGCCGCGAACGGCGATAATGCGCGAGGCAAAATGATTAAGTTTTTCCGCCACCTGCGCGGGAGCATACCCTTCCGGCAACGCATTGCGTGGGCCGTGGTTTAACACATCGCCCAGGATCACCAGCCATTGCGCCCCGCTTTGGGCAAACAGAGATAACACGCGTTCGGTCGCGGGCAGCGATCCATGAATATCCGACGCAAACATCAGTTTCATCAGTTACTCCTCGGGAATTCAGACTGCCCCTATCATACCTCAAGCGCCCCGTCTTATCAGCCCGCGCGCTTAGCAGAGAGTGCCAGATAGCGCTGTACCGACGCGCGTTGCCACTGGAAGGTGGCGTAATCCACCAGTAGCTGTGGGACGTCATCGCCGTTGAGGATAAGGCGATTGAGCATCAGCGCCAGATCGGTGTCGGCAATACACCACTCGCCAAACAGGTTTGGGTTACCCTGTGACAGCAGCGATGACGCGGTATCAATCAGCTTCCGGGCGCTGGATAAGCCTTCCTCGCTGAGGGCGGGCTTTTTGACGCCAGCGAACACCACGTCCGTGGAGCGTTCTGTGCGAATCGGCACCAGGTCGCTACGCAGCCACGCCTGGATCTGGCGGGCGCGGGCGCGCTTTTGCAGATCGTGAGGATAGATGCGTTCCCACTCTGGTGGGGCAAAGCGGTCTTCAAGGTACTCGTCAATCGCTGAGGATTCACTCAACTCAAAACCGTCAATCTCCAGCACAGGGACACGGCGGGTGAGCGCGTAGCCCTGCCACTGAGGCTTCAGATGTTCGCCGCTGTCCAGGTCAACGGTTTTCAGACTAAAAGTTAGCCCCTTTTCTGCCAGCGCCACATAAACGCTCATGACATAAGGAGAAAAAAAGTTCGCATCGGACCACAACGTTATTACAGGCTGGCTCATAACATCCTCTTCGGCTGATCGGTTTTCACTCAACATATAATCTCTTTGCCTCGCTGTCACTTGATGAAAACTCACGATTTACAACAAGCACCTATACTGATTTTTCATGGCAACACTATTCGCACTGACAGGAGTTGAGAATGATAGATCTCTATTATGCCCCCACCCCTAATGGCCATAAGATCACCCTCTTTCTTGAAGAAGCCGAACTGGACTACCGGATCATTCGCGTGGATATCAGCAAAGGCGATCAGTTCCGCCCCGTTTTTCTGGCCATCTCGCCCAACAATAAAATTCCGGCCATCATTGATAACCTGCCTTCTGACGGGGGCAAACCGTTAAGCCTGTTTGAGTCCGGAGAGATTTTGCTTTATTTGGCAGAGAAAACCGGCAAGCTCCTGAGCGGGGAGTTGCGCGAGCGTCATCACACGCTGCAATGGTTATTCTGGCAGTCGAGCGGCCTGGGGCCGATGCTGGGGCAGAATCATCACTTTACCGCCTATGCGCCGCAGACGATCCCTTACGCCATTGAGCGATATCAGGTCGAAACCCAGCGCCTGTACGGAGTCCTGAACCGTCGGCTGGAAAAATCACCATGGCTGGGAGGTGAGCATTACAGCATCGCAGATATCGCCTGCTGGCCGTGGATCAACACCCATGAACGCCACCGGATCGACCTGGCCACTTATCCGGCGGTGAACAACTGGTTTGAGCGCATCCGGACCCGCCCGGCAACCGAACGCGCCATGCAAAAAATCCATCAGATTTGAGCCTGTGCCCCGTTGGGTGCAGGTGTTCTCCTCATGTATGATGAGGTAAAAATACTGACACGGAGAAGACCTGCAATGTCCCAGCATGACGCTATTATTCGTATAAAAAACCTTCGCTTACGTACATTCATTGGTATCAAAGAGGAAGAGATCGCGAATCGCCAGGATATCGTGGTGAATGTCGTGATCCATTACCCGGCAGACAAGGCGCGCGCCAGCGAAGACATCAATGACGCGCTGAACTATCGCACGATCACCAAAAGCATCATCCAGTACGTTGAGAACAACCGTTTTGCGCTACTGGAAAAATTAACTCAGGATGTGCTCGACATCGCACGCGAACACCACTGGGTCACTTATGCTGAAGTGGAGATCGATAAACTTCACGCCCTGCGCTACGCCGACTCCGTCTCCATGACGTTAAGCTGGCAGCGCCAGGCGTAAACCTGGAGGTTGTATGAAGATCCTGCTCACCGGCGGTACGGGGCTGATTGGTCGCCATCTCATTCCACGTTTGCAGGCGTTGCATCACGACATTACCGTGGTCACGCGCAGCCCGGAGAAAGCGCGCCAGGTGCTGGGCACCGGCGTTGAGATCTGGAAAGGCCTGGCGGAACGGCAGGATCTGAACGGCTTTGACGCCGTCATCAACCTTGCAGGCGAACCAATCGCCGATAAACGCTGGACCGAAGAGCAAAAACAGCGTTTATGCAGCAGCCGCTGGAACATGACCGAAAGGCTGGTTGAGCTGATTCGTAACAGCGAGATGCCGCCCTCGGTGCTGATTTCCGGCTCTGCAACAGGCTATTATGGCGATCTCGGTGAAGTGGTGGTGACCGAAGAAGAGCCGCCGCACAACGAGTTTACCCATAAACTCTGCGCCCAGTGGGAGCGCATTGCCTGCGGGGCGCAGAGCGATAACACCCGCGTCTGCCTGCTGCGCACCGGCGTGGTGCTTGCTCCGAAAGGCGGTATTCTCGGTAAAATGTTGCCGCCGTTTAAAATGGGGCTTGGCGGGCCCATCGGCAACGGTCGTCAGTATCTGGCGTGGATCCATATCGACGATATGGTCAACGGTATTCTCTGGCTGCTGGATAACGACCTGCGCGGGCCGTTTAACATGGTATCTCCCTACCCCGTACGTAATGAACAGTTTGCTCACGCCCTGGGTCATGCCCTGCATCGCCCGGCGGTACTGCGCGTGCCTGCGACGGCGATTCGGCTGTTGATGGGCGAATCTTCGGTGCTGGTGCTGGGCGGCCAGCGCGCGCTGCCAAAACGGCTGGAAGCGGCCGGATTTACGTTCCGCTGGTATGACCTGGAAGAGGCGCTGGGGGATGTGGTGCAGTGAATATGTTAGAGTTATACGCCATCTCTGGATGATATGGCGTAACTATGGCAACCATCACCACAACCCGGCTTCACCTCACCCCTTTCGAACCTTCTGACTGGGCGTTCTTTCGCTCTCTGCGCGAAGACCCCAACATCATGCGCTATATGGCCGCTATCATGCCTGAAAAAGAGACGCGCCGCGTATTTGCCGCGCGCCTGATGGCGGAGCATGTCTTTGTGATCCGTCTGCATAACGACGTTACGCCGCTCGGGGATATCGGCCTGCAAATCAGTGCGGCGAACCGTGAAGAGGCGGATATTGGCTACACGGTTGTGCCTGACGCGCAGGGAAAAGGCATTGCCAGCGAGGCGCTGCGGGCGGTGTGTGAGTATGCATTTAACCAGACGGGCGTGAAGGCGATAAACGCGTACGTGCTGGCGGATAATGGCGGGTCGGTGCGGGTTCTTGAGAAAGCAGGTTTTGTGCGCACGCAGGTACTGGAGAAGGCGTACGAGATTAACGGCGTACGGTATGACGACTGGGTGTATCGGCTGGAGTGTGGTGCGGTCTGAATGCCGGGCGACACTGCGTTTGCCCGGCCTACGGTTTTTGTAGGCCCGGAAAGCGAAGCGCCACCGGGCAATTGGGCGGCTCTGGGGCTGATGCCCTCACCCCGGCCCTCTCCCACAGGGAGAGGGAGAAAGGCCAAACCTACTTCAACGAGCCTTTCAGGAACTGCTGCAAACGCGGGCTTTGCGGGTTCGCCAGCACTTCGTCCGGATGCCCCTGCTCCTCAATCTTGCCCTGATGCAGGAAGATAACGTGGTTAGAAACGTTACGGGCGAAGCCCATCTCGTGCGTCACCACCACCATCGTTTTGCCCTCTTCCGCCAGCTTCTGCATGATGCGCAGCACTTCGCCAACGAGTTCCGGGTCCAGCGCGGAAGTCGGTTCGTCAAACAGCAATACTTCCGGCTCCATCGCCAGCGCGCGGGCGATGGAAACACGCTGCTGCTGTCCCCCTGACAGGTGCACCGGATATTTGATCTGCTGCCGCTCATCGATCCCCACTTTCGCCAGGTATTTCACCGCACGCTCGCGGGCCTCCTGCTTGCTTAAGCCGAGCACCTGAACCGGCGCTTCCATCACGTTCTCCAGCACCGTCATGTGGCTCCAGAGATTAAAGTGCTGGAATACCATGGTCAGACGCGTACGCAGCAGGCGCAGCTGATTTTTATCCGCCACTTTAAGCTGACCGTCTTTATCACGGACCATGTTGATGTTCTGTCCGCTCACCACAATCGACCCTTCACTCGGCTTTTCGAGGAAGTTGATGCAGCGCAGGAAGGTACTTTTACCCGAACCTGATGAGCCGATAATACTGATCACGTCGCCCGCGTTAGCCTCCAGCGACACCCCTTTCAGCACTTCATGTTCGCCGTAGCGCTTGTGCAAATCAATTACGTTTAATTTGTTCTCAGCCATCATAAATTCTCAGTGCGTCGACGGTTTTATATGCTGCAACCAGCGTTTTTCAGCCTTACGGAACAGGCTGATCAGGACGTAAGAAATGATCAAATAGAGCACTGCCGCAATGCCAAACGCCGTAAACGGCTGGTAGGTGGCAGAGTTAATATCGCGGGCAATCTTTAACAGATCCGGCACCGTGGCGGTAAACGCCAGTGCCGTCGAATGCAGCATTAAAATCACTTCGTTGCTGTACGCCGGCAGCGCAATGCGCAGCGCTGAAGGCAAAATAATACAGCGGTAGAGCTTCACGGAGGAAAAGCCATACGCGCGCGCCGCCTCAATCTCACCGTGCGGCACGGAACGAATGGCCCCGGCGAAGATTTCGGTGGTATAGGCGCAGGTATTAAGGGTCAGCGCCAGCACCGTACAGTTCAGACCGCTGCGGAAGAACGCGTTCAGCATCTCGGTGCCTTTCACGATCTCCAGCGTGTACATTCCGGAATAGAACACCAGCAGTTGCACGTACAGCGGCGTACCGCGAAACACGTAGGTGAACAGCCAGATCGGAAACTGGATAAATTTATTGTTCGACACGCGGCCAATGGCGAGGAACACCGCCAGAATGCCGCCCATGACCACCGAGGAGATCAGCAGCCACAGCGTGATCGCCACGCCAGTAAAGCGGTAGCCATCCGTCCACAGCAGGGATTTCCAGTACTCCTGAATAATCTCAATCACAGGTCAGCCCTCTTCACACCCACGGAGTAGCGACGTTCGAGCAGAAGCAGCACACCATTGGAGACGGTCGTAAAGACCAGATAGATTACGCCGCAGACTACCGCAAAATAGAACGGTTCCCAGGTGCTTTTACCCGCCAGCTGCGTGGCCTTCACTACATCTTCCAGACCCAGCAGGGAGACCAGCGCCGTTGCCTTGAGAATAACCTGCCAGTTGTTACCGATGCCCGGCAGCGCGTAGCGCATCATGGCCGGGAACATGATCCGGCGAAACGTTTGTGAGGAGGTAAAACCGTAGGCGGTCGCCGCTTCAATGTGCCCTTTCGGCACGGCCATGTAAGCGCCGCGAAAGGTCTCAGTGAAATAAGCACCGTAGATAAAACCAAGGGTAATAATACCGGCCACCATCGGGTCGATATCGATCTGATCCATGCCGATGGCATCCGTGATGCCGTTAAGTGCGATTTGCAGGCCATAAAAGATCAGCAGCATCAGCACCAGGTCAGGCACGCCGCGAATCAGCGTGGTATAGCCTTCAAATATCAGCGCCAGCGGTCTGTTGGCGGATAACTTTGCCCCCGCGCCCGCCAGGCCTATCAGCACCGCCAGCACCACGGAGCTGATAGCCAGCTCAAGGGTGACAAGCGCGCCCTGTAAAATAACGCCAGAAAATCCGAACAGCATACCGCGTGCCCTGTCGTCTCGTGAGTGGTAGAACCGTGTCTTTTCCCCTCCCGCAACGGGAGGGGCCGCACGTTATCAGACGGGGCGATTAGCCGCCGTAAACATTAAAATCGAAGTACTTTTTCGCCAGCTTGTCGTAAGTGCCGTCCGCGCGCATCTCGGCGAACGCTTTGTTCAGGGCTTCACGCAGTTCGTTGTCTTCTTTCCGCAGGCCCATACCGGTGCCAACGCCAAAGAGTTTTTCGTCCTTAATGGACGGACCGCCGAACTTGTAATCTTTACCCACAGGCTGTTTCAGGAAGCCTTCGCTTGCCGCCACTTCATCCTGGAATGCCGCGTCAATACGGCCTGCCGTCAGGTCTGCGTAGATGTTTTCCTGACCCTGGTAAGAGACAATTTCAATCCCCTTCGGCGCCCAGTGCTCGTTACCGTAGGTTTCCTGCGTCGTACCCTGCAACACGCCCACGCGTTTGCCCTTCAGAGATTCAAGGGTTGGCTGAATGTCAGAAGATTTCGCCACCACCAGACGTGAGTCAGCGGCGTAGAGTTTGTCCGTGAAGGCAATCTCCTGCTGACGTTTTTCGGTGATAGACAGGGAGGACATGATCACGTCAATTTTTTTCGCTTTCAGGGACGGGATTAGCGCGTCCAGCGGGTTTTCAACGTAGGTACATTGCGCTTTAATGCGTTTGCACAGCTCGTTAGCCAGATCGATGTCAAAACCGACCAGTTCCCCCTTCGCATTTTTCGATTCGAAAGGCGCGTAGGTTGGGTCAGTCCCAATACGAATTTTCTGCGGAATGGCTGCGAATGCTGCGGTGGCGCTGGAAAAGGCCAGTACCAGAGAAAGTGACAACACCAGTTTTTTCATATCTGTCCTCAATAAACTGTCTAAATACGAGATTTTACGACTATGGGGTGCCGTTAATGTGCCATTAATCCCCTCACTCAGGCAAAGATTAATGCCTCTGAACGGGAATTTTTGCATTTAAAATGCTTAACTATGCACACGGCGGTCCAATATGGTGCATTGCTTGCACCATACTGGAACACTTCCCCTAAAGATGCACCACATCAGTGCATCCCGTTCAGGCATTAATCACCGTAGACGTTAAAATCGAAGTATTTCTTCGCCAGTTTGTCGTAGGTACCGTCTTTACGCAGCTCGTTAAACGCTTTGTCGAAGGCGGCTTTCAGCTCGGTATCATCCTTACGCAGGCCAATACCGGTGCCGTCGCCAAAGTATTTTTTATCTTTAACTGACGGGCCAGCAAAGGCGTACTCTTTACCCGCAGGCTGCTTCAGGAAGCCTTCGCTCGCGGCAACTTCATCCTGGAACGCGGCATCCAGACGGCCCGCCGCCACGTCAGAGTAGATCAGATCCTGGTTCTGGTAGGCGACCACATCGACGCCCTTCTCGCGCCAGTTGGCGTTCGCGTAGCCTTCCTGGGTTGAGCCCTGAAGCACGCCAACATGCTTACCTTTCAGCGAGTCGATGGTCGGCTGGATTGGGGAACCTTTCGCGGCAATCAGACGTGAATCGGCAGCGTAGAGCTTCTCAGAGAAGGCGATCTCCTGCTGACGTTTTTCCGTGATGGAGAGAGAAGAGATAATAGCGTCGATTTTCTTGGCTTTCAGCGACGGGATCAGCGCGTCAAAGTCACTGCCCACCCATGTGCATTTCACTTCCATGCGTTTGCACATCTCATTTCCCAGATCGATATCAAACCCCACGAAATCGCCTTTCGCATCCTTGGAGGAGAATGGCGCGTAGGTTGCGTCTGTACCGATACGAACTGTCTGTGGTAGCGCTGCATAGCTACTTGCTGCTGCACTCAAGCCCACGAGCAAAGACAGAGCCAGAACCGTCTTCTTCATACATTTACCCTCAAGAACCGTGATTTTATTATGGTTTATGTTGTGTGTTGTGTTGCAGGCTGCTCTTGCAGGTCTTATGCCACATTGTCGTCGGGTTAAAACTACGACGTTAAATATGTTAATAAAACGTTGCGATACTGCCTTAATGGTGAAAGATAGCAGGTCTGCCGAACGAACCGGAAAGAGAAAAAGGGAAAAAGCGAATTAAATGTCGAGGATATGATCGCGGTTGCAGTTTTGCCCTGAAACAGGGCAAACAGTCATTTCATGCACCTTGTTTGTGCACAGCTTCACGCCCCCTGCCAGCGGGTAAAGAGATCTTCCGGCAGGTCTATATCGAACTGATCCAGCACGCGGTTAACGGTCTGGTTGATGACATCGTCCAGCGTTTGTGGACGATGATAGAACGCGGGGACCGGCGGCATTATCACAGCTCCCAGTTCGGCTGCCTGCGTCATTAAACGCAGATGTCCCAGGTGCAGCGGCGTTTCCCGCACGCAGAGCACCAGAGGACGACGCTCTTTCAGCACCACGTCCGCCGCACGCGTCACCAGCGTGTCGGTATAGCTGTTTACGATACCGGAGAGGGTTTTAATCGAACAGGGCAAAATAACCATGCCGGCCGTTTTAAACGAGCCCGAAGAGATGCTGGCGGCGATATCGCGGGCATCGTGGACAACATCAGCCAGGGCCTGAACGTCGCGCAGAGAGAGATCGGTTTCAAGAGAGAGGGTCTGACGCGCCGCCTGGCTCATCACCAGATGAGTTTCTACGCCTGCAACGTCACGCAGCACCTGTAACAGCCGGACGCCATAAATCGCGCCGCTGGCACCGCTGATCCCTACAATGAGTCGTTTCATGATTTTTGCCCTTGCTGATTTCAGGGCTGACTGTGCAGGATTTTACGGGGAGTTGCAAGTGAGGGCGAGCCCCCTCACTTGCCGGAGCATCAACCTTCGTTGTGCATCTCTAAGCTTTCGAGATCGTTTTGCAGCTGGACGGCTTTCGCATCGTCGTTACGCAGAGAATCAAGGTAGTCGAGATACTGCTGGTCTACGTCTTTTGTCACGTAGATCCCATTGAATACCGAGCATTCGAACTGCTGAATATCCGGGTTCTCGGCGCGCACCGCATCGATCAGATCGTTCAGATCCTGGAAAATCAGGCCGTCGGCCCCGATGATCTGGCGAATCTCATCCACTTCTCGGCCATGCGCAATCAGCTCATTAGCGGTTGGCATATCAATGCCATACACGTTCGGGAAGCGAATTTCCGGCGCTGCGGAGGCGAGATATACTTTCTTCGCCCCGGCCTCACGCGCCATCTCGATGATCTGCTCAGACGTCGTGCCGCGCACAATGGAGTCGTCCACCAGCAGCACATTCTTGTCGCGGAACTCGGCACGGTTAGCGTTTAGCTTACGACGTACGGACTTACGACGCAGCTGCTGGCCCGGCATGATAAAGGTGCGGCCAACGTAGCGGTTTTTCACGAAGCCCTGACGGTACGGCTTGTCCAGAATACGGGCAATTTCCAGCGCGATATCACAAGAGGTTTCAGGGATTGGGATCACGACGTCGATGTCGAGATCGTCCCACTCGCGGGCAATCTTCTCGCCCAGCTTCGTCCCCATGTTGACGCGCGCGCTGTAAACGGAAATTTTGTCGATGAACGAGTCCGGACGCGCGAAGTAAACGTATTCGAACAGGCACGGGTTGCTCACCGGATTGTCGGCGCACTGGCGGGTAAACAGCTGGCCCTTCTCGGTGATGTAGACCGCTTCGCCTGGCGCGACATCACGCAGGAATTCGAAGCCCAGCGTGTCCAGCGCCACGCTTTCGGAGGCAACCATGTACTCGGAACGGCCATCGCCGAGGTCACGTTTGCCGAGCACCAGCGGGCGAATGCCATTTGGATCGCGGAAGGCCACCATGCCGTGACCGATAATCATCGCCACGCAAGCGTACGCGCCACGGATCTGGCGATTAGTCGCGGCTACGGCGGCAAAAATGTTGTCTGCTTCCAGCGGATAATGGCGGAAGTTATCCAGCTCGCTGGCAAAGATATTGAGCAGGATTTCAGAATCAGAGGTGGTATTAATGTGGCGACGTTTCTCTTCAAACAGCTTTTTACGCAGCTCGTGGGCATTGGTCAGATTGCCATTGTGGGCAAGCGTGATGCCATACGGGGAGTTAACGTAAAAAGGCTGAGCCTCAGAGGCGCTGGAACTACCAGCAGTAGGATAACGAACGTGACCGATCCCCATATTACCTTGCAGACGCTGCATATGGCGGGCTTCAAACACATCGTTTACCAGGCCGTTCGCCTTGCGTAAACGGAAGCAGTTGTTTGCATCAATGGTGATGATACCCGCAGCATCCTGCCCACGGTGCTGAAGCACCGTTAACGCGTCATAAATCGACTGGTTTACCGGCATGAAACCGGCGATACCGACAATACCGCACATTCGTCTTTTCCTCGTTAAGCCACATCTCAGGGTTTATGCCCTGGGCAAGAAACTCGACGAGCTTTGCAGATAGTCAAAGAACCATCTGATGATGAAGCTGAACTCCGGAATGAGCTGCGATTTTTGCCAGTCTTCACTTTTGGAGAACCCGGTAAAGGTATCCAGGAAGAACAGGATCGCGGCCACAATGAGCACGCCTCGCAACGCGCCGAAACAGATGCCGAGCACCCTGTCCGTTCCTGACAGACCGGTTTTCTCGACCAACTGACCTATCACGTAATTGACGAT
The DNA here is from genome assembly GCF_020224095.1 of Enterobacter sp. CCUG 70166. Classification (NCBI taxonomy): domain Bacteria; kingdom Pseudomonadati; phylum Pseudomonadota; class Gammaproteobacteria; order Enterobacterales; family Enterobacteriaceae; genus Enterobacter; species Enterobacter sp. CCUG 70166. The sequence continues at coordinate 92,803 of NZ_NRIQ01000007.1, read as the reverse complement.
AGCGCCGACAATCAGCGTCGCGATAAACAGCACCGCGATGGCGATTCCGTTTCGGACCAGTTCATCTTCAAAGCCCGTGAACCAGACAGACAGGTAAGTGTAGTAATGACTGGCAACAAAGAAAGCACAACCCCAGGTTACCAGCGATAACGCTTCACGAACAAAGCCACGGATCAGGCTAACCAGACAGGAAAAACCAATCACCGCAATGATGGCGTAATCAATCCAGACCATATGTGTCCCACGATTAAACGCCCTGTCATCCAGTTCGGGGCGAATTCTAACAGAAAAAGAAAACGTTTGCGTAGGGATTTCCTTCCCACGCGTAAATAAAAAAGGCGCTGAAAAAATGCTCAACGCCCCTCCGCCTGACGTCTCTGTGGACGTCTGCTTTCTCCCCCTCACCCTAACCCTCTCCCCAAAGGGGAGAGGGCCGGGGTGAGGGGAGCCTTATCAGTTTGCGCTGTAGTTCATCACCACACCGCTCAGGCCGGAGATTTGCTTCAGCTCGCCAAGCGAACCTTTGAGCTTATCTTTAGACGCATCCGGCCCCACGAGGATACGGGTAATTTTACCCTGTACCGGCGTGGTGGGTGAAGTATAAACACGGTATCCCGCGCCGCGCAGTTTACTCACAATCTCATTGACCTTATCTGCATTTTTCAATGCACCGAGCTGAACGACATAGGCTTTGCCGGTAGGGGCCGCGTCCTGTTTCGCCGGCGGTGGCGTTTCTGAAGCGGCTGCCAGTTGCTCGGCCGCTTTATCCCGCTGCGGTTTCGGCTGCGGCTTCTCCACCGGTTTCGGCTTCTCAACAGGCTTAGGCTGTTCTACCGGCACCGGATCAATCTCGATGTTATTGTTCGTCGCCAGACGCGACGGGTCAAGAGACGGCGCGGCTGCATCACCTGCGCGCACCTCTTCCGCTGCGCCTTCAGGCGGCTGGGCTGGCAGCGCCTGCGTTGCCGCTGGCAGCATATCGGGCTCGTCGCGATCGCCCGGTTTGGGTACCAGCGGAATGGCCGCAAATTCATCCTGGTAATGCTTTTTCTGCCCGTCGAGCAATCCCGGGAGAATAATCACCCCGAGCGCGACCAGCACAATGGTTCCTGTTAAACGGTTCTGAAACTTACTCGCCACCGGTTCTCCCCGCGTCCATCACTTCCATGACATGTGCCACCGTGTGGAATGACCCACACACCAGCACGGTATCTTCTGGTTTAGCCTCCGCCATCGCGGCACGCCAGGCCGAAACCACACTGCTGTAGATTTCGCCTTTGCCGAGATGTTCCATCAACTGCTCAGCAGTCGCGCCGCGCGGCCCTTCCAGAGGAGCACAATACCAGCTATCGACCACACTCTCCATGCAGGCCAGCGTGCCGCCGATATCTTTATCATGAAGCATACCGATAACCGCCAGCACGCGCCCGGTTTTTGGTAACGATTTGAGACGTCCTGCGAGGTACGCCGCCGCATGCGGGTTATGTGCAACATCCAGAATCAGACGCGGTGACTCACTCACAATCTGAAAACGTCCCGGTAACAGTGCGTTCTGAATGCCATCGCGGATTGCCTGCTCGCTTACCGCTAATCCGCTGGCGCGCAGGGCTGCCAGCGCAGTCGCCGCGTTAGGCTGTGGCACCTGCGGCAGCGGCAGATTCTCCAGCACGCCCTGCGCGTCGCTGAAGCGCCAGCCATTGTCCTGCACCTCATACTGCCAGTCCACGCCGCGACGCAGCAGTCGAGCACCCTTCTCTTTCGCCACTTCAGCGATGGTATGCGGCATGTCCGGTTCGCCAACCACGGCAGGCTTATTGGCCCGGAAAATACCGGCCTTCTCACGGCCAATGCTTTCGCGGTCGGGCCCCAGCCAGTCGGTGTGATCCAGCGCGATGCTGGTGACGACGGCGACATCCGCATCCACCATATTTGTGGCATCCAGACGCCCGCCCAGACCTACTTCCAGGATCACCACGTCCAGCTGCGCCTGCTTAAACAGCCACAGCGCCGACAGGGTGCCGTATTCGAAATAGGTTAATGAGGTATCGCCGCGCGCGGCTTCGATAGCGGCAAACGACGCCGTATGGGCCGATTCGGCCAGCTCGGTGTTTTGCACCCGCACGCGCTCGGTGTAGCGCACCAGATGCGGCGAGCTGTAAACGCCTACCTTATAACCGGCGGCCATCAGGGCAGATTCCAGCGTGCGGCAGGTGGTGCCTTTACCGTTAGTGCCGGCCACGGTAAACACGAAAGGCGCAGGTTTCAGCACGTCAAGGCGCGCGGCAACCTGGCTTACGCGCTCAAGGCCCATGTCGATAGTTTTACTGTGCAGGTTTTCCAGATAAGAAAGCCACGCGGCCAGGGGCGACGTGGCTTGAGGAATGCTTTTATTTTCCATGATGCCCGGTTGTCATTAACGGTTTAGAAAGCAAAAGGGCAGCGCCATTTGGCCCTGCCCTTTTCAGTTATCAGGCCTCGGGTTCCTGATCCGGTACCACCACGCCTTCGCGCGGCTCGTCCGGGCTCGGCGACGGCAGATTCATCAGCTTCGCCAGGACGCTTGCCAGTTTGAGGCGCATCTCCGGGCGGCGGACGATCATGTCGATAGCACCCTTCTCAATGAGGAACTCACTGCGCTGGAAGCCCGGCGGCAGTTTCTCACGTACGGTCTGCTCGATAACGCGAGGACCGGCAAAGCCGATCAGCGCTTTTGGCTCAGCGATGTTCAGGTCGCCCAGCATCGCGAAGCTTGCAGAAACGCCGCCCATGGTTGGGTCGGTCAGTACCGAGATGTACGGCAGACCGCGCTCCTGCATTTTCGCCAGCGCGGCAGAGGTTTTCGCCATCTGCATCAGGGACATTAGCGCTTCCTGCATTCGTGCGCCACCGGAGGCGGAGAAGCAGATCAGCGGGCAGTTGTCTTCCAGCGCCTGCTCAACGGCACGCACGAAACGCGCACCAACCACAGAGCCCATTGAGCCGCCCATAAAGGCGAACTCAAACGCGGCGGCAACCACCGGCATCTCATGCAGGGTGCCTTTCATGACGATCAACGCGTCTTTCTCGCCGGTCTCTTTCTGTGCAGAGGCCAGACGATCTTTGTATTTTTTGGAGTCGCGGAACTTAAGCACATCTTTTGGCTCCAGTTCGCTGCCCAGTTCTACCAGAGAACCTTCGTCCAGCAGACTATGCAGGCGGTTGCGCGCCGACATACGCATATGGTGGTCACACTTCGGACACACCTCAAGATTGCGTTCCAGCTCTGCGCGATACAGAACCTGGCCGCAGCTATCACACTTCGTCCATACCCCTTCAGGAATGCTCGCTTTACGCGTTGGGGTAATGTTGCTTTTAATTCGTTCAATCCAGCTCATTGATAACCTTTCTGCCTGAACCTGGTCGTATGCCAGTTTTGCTGTAAGAGGCGAATAATGCCATTTTTGCCTCCAACAGACCATGAATGTTGCACATTAAAACATAACAGCCCGATACTTTGGATAAAAAAGTGGTCGAACCGCCAGCGTGCATTTACTTCGCTTGTTTTGCCGCCGCGCGTTTGTGACGAATAATTTCGATCACACCCGGCAGAACGGAAAGCACAATAATCGCTACAATCAGTAACTTAAGGTTTTCCTGAACCACCGGCAGATCGCCAAACAGGTAGCCCGCATAGGTAAACAGCAGTACCCACAGCAGCGCGCCCACCACGTTGTACATGGCAAAATGACGATAGGACATGTGACCCATTCCCGCCACAAACGGTGCAAATGTGCGCACAATAGGCACAAAACGGGCAAGGATAATGGTTTTACCGCCATGGCGCTCATAGAACGCATGGGTCTTATCTAAATAACTGCGGCGGAAAATCTTCGAGTCCGGATTACTGAACAACCGCTCGCCAAACACCCGCCCGATAGTGTAGTTGACCGCATCACCAATAATCGCGGCGATGATCATCAGGACGACCATCAGATGGACATTCAGGTCATTCGTTGGCAGTGCGGATAACGCGCCCGCCACGAACAGCAGTGAATCTCCCGGCAGGAACGGCGTAACCACAAGGCCGGTTTCACAGAACAGAATGAGGAACAGAATGGCGTATACCCAGACGCCGTACTGCGCGACCAGCTCCGCCAGGTGAACATCAATGTGCAGGATGAAATCAATCAGAAAACGTATTACGTCCATATTGTCTAAGCCCTAATTGCGCCTTTGTTTAGTCCGCTAAAAACAGCGGGCCCATTGGCGGTTTTGGCAGGTCGAACCGGTCCGGGTAATCCACCGAAACCAGATACAGACCTTCCGCTTTCGCCGTTGCTGCCGCAAGCGTTCTGTCCTTCGCTGCCAGCAGTTCTGCAATCCAGCTCTCCGGCTGGTGTCCGGCGCCCACTTCCATCAGGCTGCCTACAATATTCCGCACCATATGATGTACAAAGGCATTGGCTTTGATATCCACCACCACATACGCGCCATAACGACTGACGTTAATGTGCATGACGTTACGCCACGGCGTACGGGACTGACACTGCACCGCACGAAACGACGTAAAATCATTCTCTCCAATCAGACACTGCGCCGCACGCTGCATACGTTCTGCATCCAGCGGTTCATAAAAATGCGTCACGCCCTGGCTTAACACCGCCGGGCGCAGGCGCTGGTTGTAGATGACATAACGGTAGCGCCGCGCCGTCGCGCTGAAACGCGCGTGAAAATCATCCGGCACAGCTTTCACCCAACGCACGGCAATGTCACCAGGCAAATTCGCATTTACACCCAGCGTCCAGGCCGCGTCTTTGCGCACGGCGGTGGTGTCAAAATGCACCACCTGCCCCGTGCCGTGAACGCCGGCATCGGTGCGGCCCGCACAGAAGACGCTTATCGGTTCATTCGCCACCTGAGAGAGCGCTTTCTCCAGCTTCTCCTGGACGCTGCGCACCTCATTCTGCCGCTGCCAGCCATAGTATTTACTGCCATCGTATTCAATGCCGAGGGCAATTCTGTGGACCGGCTTTTGTTCCACATCTGACATCAGTACAGATACTCCTGCACCAGTTTTTCCGCGATTTTGACCGCCATCAGCGCGCCGCCAAAACGCACGTTGTCGGCAACGGACCAGAACTGCACCTGCTCAGGCATACCGTAATCGTTACGCACGCAGCCCACAGAGAGATGCGCGCTGCCGGTAGCGTCGCCCACCTGCGTCGGGAATTCACTCTCTTCGGACAGGACAAGGTCCTCTCCGCGGCCAAACGCGTCGCGGGCTTCTTCAGCCGCCAGCGGACGCAGGGCTTCAAACCCGACCATCTGCGCGTGGCCGTAAAAGACCGGAGACTGCACGACGTTCGCGGAGATCATCAGACCGTCATCCTGCAGAATTTTGCGTGCTTCATCGACGATACGACGCTCTTCCCGCACCGAACCTTCACGATCCGGCAGCAGCGGCAGCATGTTGAACGCCAGCTGGCGGCCAAAGAAATCATCTTCGTCGATCGGGATACCGTTCAGCAGCTTCGCGCTCTGCCCTGCCAGTGCGTCTACGGCTTTTTTGCCGTTAGCGGAGGCTGACAGCAGGCTGGTCACGGAAATACGCGACAGGCCACCGTCGTCGATCAGCGGCTTCAGCGCGGTCAGCAGCTGGCTGGTGAGGCTGTTCGGTACTGCAATGATATTGCGGTTGCGGTAGTCAGCCAGCACAAACGGGTTGACGTCCGGCACCACCAGCGGCACATCCGGCTCCAGGGAGAACAGGCCGCTCAGGTCGATCACCAGACAGCCTGAATTGGTCGATTCTTCAATGTAGGATGCCGTAGCTTCCGCACCTGCGGCAAAAAACGCCAGCTGAGCCTGTGTCCAGTCAAACGCGGCGGCATCCTGCACCATCACGGATTTCCCGCCGAAACGCAGATGTTCTCCTGCGCTGTCGGTACGCGCCAGCGCGTAAATGTCGCCCACCGGGAACTGACGCTCAGCAAGGGTTTCAAGCAGGGCTTCGCCCACGGCGCCAGTGGCACCCAAAATGGCAATGTTCCAGCCTTCAGACATGGTGGTTTACTCCAGAAATAAAAAAGCGTCCCTGCCGGAATATCCGACAGGGAGCATTAAGAAGACATTAACGTGCCGGGTGGTGAACGGCGTTAAATCCCAGCTGATGCAACAGCGCCGCCGCGGGGGCGTCATCGCACATCACATACAGGGAAGACCACTCGCGGCGCTCAAGGTAATTTTTGCGCAGCTTGTCAAACTCACCCGGAATACCCGCCACTTTACGCAGCAGCGCGTCATCGCGGCGCACATCATACACCAAATGCACCAGTCTTTTCAGCGTTGCCTCATCCAGCGGTCCATGAAGGGTAATGCGACCAAATTCCGGGGCGGGCAGCAGCGTATCCAGCGCGACCTGCTGCGGATGGCCGATAAAGGCGCTGTAAGCCTCAAACACCTGGGTTGTGCCACGCGCTTTGCCTTCAAGGGTATAACCCGCGATATGCGCGGTACCCACGTCCACCTTATTCAGCAATGCGACGTTGAGATCCGGCTCTGGCTCCCAGACGTCCAGTACGACGCTAAGATCTTGTCCCTCGTCGAGACATGTCAGCAGCGCCGCGTTATCCACCACCGGTCCCCGGCAGGCATTTATCAGAATAGTGCCAGCCTTCAGACGGCGGATCAGCTTTTCGTCGGCCAGGTGCAGAGTCTTGTACGGCCCTTCTTTAAAGAGCGGCGTATGGAAGGTGATGACGTCGCACTCGTCGACCAGCTCATCCAGCGTGCGGAAATCGCCCTCATCGCCGTTATCCTTACGCGGCGGATCGCACAGCAGAGTGCGGATGCCCCAGGCTTCCAGACGCTTTTGCAGACGTCCGCCCACGTTGCCCACACCCACAATCCCGACGGTGCGGTCTTTCAGCGCAAAACCATCGCGCTCGGCCAGCATCAATAGCGAGGAGAATACATATTCCACGACGGCAATGGCGTTACAGCCTGGTGCCGCGGAAAAACCAATCCCCGCCTGCTTAAGCCACTGGTCATCCACATGATCGGTCCCGGCCGTTGCCGTCCCGACAAATTTAACCCCTTTGCCGGTGAGCAGCGCCTCATTTACTTTGGTCACCGAGCGCACCATCAGGGCGTCTGCATCGTCCAGTTCGCTGACCGGAATCGGGCGACCAGGGACAGCCTTAACCTCACCCAGGCGGCTGAACAGCTCACGGGCGTAAGGCATATTTTCATCAACGAGGATTTTCACGTCTGAGTACCTGTTTGAGAGGAAGTAAACCTGCCAAGTGTGCCATAATCTCGCCGCCGGGCATATATCTCCGCCCGGTTACGCAGAGTTTGACTTTAAGGATTTTTGACGATGCAGCCCATTTCAGGTACGCCTCCGCGCCCTCCGGGTGAAGGCCCCGTAACGCCCAACACGCCAGGCGAACAACCGCTCTCCACGCAGCAACGCACCGTACTGGAGCGTCTTATCACGCGTCTTATTGCGTTGACCTCACAGCAAAACGCAGAGGTATGGGCCGGCGTTAAGCACGATTTGGGCGTCAGAAACGATGCGCCGCTACAGTCGCGCCATTTCCCTGCCGCCGAACAAAACCTGAACCAGCGTCTTACCAGCGCACAGCAGCAACATACTACCCGCCAGATTATCTCGCAGCTGACCGAGCTGTTGGGCCAGGGGAATAATCGTCAGGCAGTGAGTGATTTTATCCGTCAACAGTACGGTCATACCGCCCTGAGCCAGCTTTCGCCGGAACAGCTGAAAACCGTGTTGACCCTGCTGCAAAGCAATCAGCTTTCTATCCCGCAGCCGCAACAGCGCCCGTCTACAGAACGGCCATTGCAGCCTGCGGAGCATAATACGCTCAAGCAGATGGTCACTAAGCTGGCTGCCGCCACCGGCGAACCGACAAAGCTTATCTGGCAATCCATGCTGGAACTTTCCGGTGTGAAAGCGGGCGAGATGATCCCGGCAAAACAGTTTACCCATCTGGTCACCTGGCTCCAGGCGCGTCAGACGCTCAGCACCCAGAGCGCTCCGACCCTGCACAGCGTACAGGCGGCACTGAAACAACCGCTGGAACCGCACGAGTTCGATATGATCCGGGATTACGCCCAGCAGAGCTGGCAGGCGACACCGCAAACCGTGCTGACCACCGCGCAGGTACAGGATTTACTGAATCAGATCTTCGTTCGCCGCGCCGAGCGGGAAGGCGGCGTGCCGGAGGTAAGAAACATTAAGCCGATCTACAACCCGCTGTTTGCCCCCGTTGTTGACACGTTCAAAACGCTTTCTGCCCGTCCGGGATTGATGTTTATCGCGTTGGTGATTGCGCTGGCGATTTTCTGGCTGGTTGCTTAAAACTGCCGGGTGGCGGCTACGCCTTACCCGGCCTACGGTTCGCGCGGTTGTAGGCCCGGTAAGCGGAGCGCCACCGGGCAAAAACTACGACCTGCGAAACGCCAACAGCGTCACCACAATCCCCACCACCGCTGACACCGCACCGGCGAGAAATACGGAAGGATAGCCAAACGACGTTGCAAGCAGCCCCGCCAGCGGCCCGGTGATGCCGTAAGAGATATCCTGAAACGCCGCATAGCCGCCCAGCGCCGTGCCGCGCACCTGCGGAGCCACGCGCTTAACCACTTCAACGCCCAGCGCCGGGAAGATCAGTGAGCAGCCGCAGCCGGTTAACGCCGCACCCAGCAGCGCAACGGATGCGGACGGCGCCTGCCAGAGCAGTACCAGACCCACGGTCTCAATGACCAGTGACGCCACCGCCACCTTCACGCCGCCAAAGCGATCCGGCATCCAGCCAAACAGCACGCGCATCAATACAAACGCGCCGCCAAAGGCCGTCAGCGTAAAGCCCGCCATCGCCCAGCCGCGGCTCATGAAATAGAGGGAGACGAAGGTACCGATAACCGCAAAGCCCACTCCCTGAAGCGCCAGCCCAAGCCCCGGTTGCCAGATTTGCCCCACCACGCTCCACAGCGAAGGACGCTCGCCTTTATGGGCGGGCACCTTGCGCACCGAACCGTTAAACGCCCACGCCAGCAGCGGTAATACCATGGTGGTGCCTGCCAGCACCGCAAAACCAAACTGGCTGTGGATCAGCAGCCCCAGTGGTGCGCCTGCCGCCAGCGCGCCGTAGATCGCCATCCCGTTCCAGGACATCACTTTTCCGGAACGCGCAGGTCCCACCAGCCCCATTCCCCAGGTCAGGGTGCCGGTCAGCAGCTGGCTTTCGCCAAAGCCGAGGATCAGGCGCCCTGCCACCAGCAGCGCGAATTTATACGCTGCATCTATCGGCAACAGCGCCGCCAGCAGCCAGGCTCCCCCCGCCAGCCCGCAGGCAAACATGCCCTGCAACGCCGAGCGTTTTGCGCCGTGCTGATCCGCGAGGCGACCGGCGTAGCCCCGGGTTAATACCGTCGCTAAAAACTGAATGCCCACCGCAATACCGACCATGGTGTTGCCATAGCCCAGCTCCTGGTGAACGAACAAGGGGATCACCGGCAGCGGCAGACCAACGGTCATGTAGGTCAGAAACACCGCAAAGGCGATGCGGAAAAGGGAAAGGTTCCCGGAAGGAGCGCTCTTCTCAGGGGTAACAGCCGTCATGCATAACTCCGTGTTCAGGCATAAAAAAAGGGAGCCGCGTGGCTCCCTTCTACTATATCTTCAAACGCTTACGCTTTCAGCTTACGCATCACCAGCGTGGCGTTGGTGCCGCCGAAACCGAAGCTATTGGACATAACGGTCGTCAGCTCACGTTCGGTGGTTTCAGTCACGATGTTCAGGCCAGCCGCCTGCTCGTCCATCTCGTCGATGTTGATGCTTGGCGCGATAAAGCCGTTTTCCAGCATCAGCAGAGAGTAGATCGCTTCCTGCACGCCCGCAGCACCCAGAGAGTGACCGGTCATGGCTTTGGTTGCAGAGATCGCCGGACTGTTGTCGCCGAACACTTCACGGATCGCACCCAGCTCTTTCACGTCACCTACCGGCGTTGAGGTGCCGTGAGAGTTCAGGTAGTCGATTGGGGTATCAACGCCGTGCATCGCCATCTTCATGCAGCGCACCGCGCCTTCGCCGGATGGAGCAACCATGTCAGCGCCGTCAGACGTTGCGCCGTAGCCCACGATCTCAGCGTAGATGTGCGCGCCACGCGCCAGCGCGTGTTCCAGCTCTTCAACCACAACCATACCGCCGCCGCCAGCGATAACAAAACCGTCGCGGTGTGCATCATAGGTACGGGATGCTTTGTCTGGCGTTTCGTTGTATTTGGTGGACAGTGCGCCCATCGCGTCGAACTCACAGGCCATTTCCCAGCCCAGCTCTTCGCCGCCGCCAGCAAATACGATGTCCTGTTTGCCCAGCTGGATCTGCTCAACCGCATTACCGATACAGTGTGCGGAGGTCGCACATGCGGAGCTGATGGAGTAGTTCACACCGTGGATTTTGAACGGCGTTGCCAGGCACGCGGAAACCGCTGAACCCATGGCTTTGGTCACAACATATGGACCGACCGCTTTCAGGCCGCGCGGGCTGCGCATGGCGTCAGCACCGAACACCTGAGCTTTAGAGGAACCGCCGGAGCCTGCAATCAGGCCCACGCGTGGGTTGTTCTGGTAAGCGTCTTCGCTCAGACCAGAATCCTTGATCGCTTCCTGCATGGAAAGATAGGCGTAGATAGAGGCATCGTTCATGAAACGAACCACTTTACGGTCAATTAAACCGGTGGTATCCAGTTTAACGTTACCCCATACGTGGCTACGCATTCCAGAATCTTTAAACTCTTCAGAGAAAGTGATCCCGGAGCGTCCTTCACGCAGAGATGCCAGGACTTCCTGCTGGTTATTACCGATGCTGGAAACGATGCCCAGGCCAGTAATCACTGCACGTTTCATTCAATACCTCTGTAAGTCGCACTATAAAAAGTTTCGAGTCGCACAATAGCGTACACTTGTACGCCGAACAAGTCCGATCAGCGATTTTCTGTGGAAATTTGCACCGATGGGCTCACATCGCTAAGATCGTGCCACTGCCTGTCGGACGAGTAACTTACGTGAAACAAAACGCCATACAACCTGCCAACCTAGAATTCAACGCTGAGGGTACACCTGTTTCCCGAGATTTTGATGACGTCTACTTTTCTAATGATAACGGACTGGAAGAGACGCGCTATGTCTTCCTCGAAGGAAATCATCTCAGCACCCGCTTCCCTGAGCATCCGCGCAGCCTGTTTGTCGTCGCGGAGAGCGGTTTCGGCACCGGGCTGAATTTTTTGACCCTCTGGCAGGCCTTCGACCAGTTTCGCGCTGCACACCCCGAGGCTACCTTACAAAGATTACATTTCATCAGTTTCGAAAAATTTCCGCTTACCGCACACGATCTGCGGCTTGCCCATCAGCGCTGGCCGGAGCTTGCCCACTGGGCGGAACAGCTTCAGGCCCAGTGGCCACCGGCTATCGGCGGCTGTCATCGTCTGATTCTGGACGACGGACGCGTCACGCTCGACCTGTGGCTTGGCGACATTAACGACCTGACCGATAAGCTCGATGACTCAATGCATCAGAAAGTGGACGCCTGGTTCCTGGACGGTTTTGCGCCCGCCAAAAACCCTGACATGTGGAGTCCGCACCTGTTCAGCGCAATGGCACGTCTGGCACGCCCGGGCGCGACGCTTGCCACCTTCACCTCGGCGGGCTTTGTCCGCCGTGGGTTGCAGGAGGCGGGGTTTACCATGCGGAAAACCAAAGGCTTTGGCCGCAAACGCGACATGCTGGTGGGGGTGATGGAGCAGGATCTGGCGATCCCGGCACAGGCACCCTGGTTTGCTCGCCGCCCCAGTGCGTCGCGTGAGGTCGCCATTGTGGGCGGAGGTATTGCCAGCGCCCTGCTCTCACTGGCGCTGCTGCACCGTGGCTGGCAGGTGACGCTCTACTGCGCTGACGAGGCACCGGCGATGGGTGCATCAGGCAACCGTCAGGGCGCGCTTTATCCCTTATTAAGTTCACACGATCCCGCACTGTTCCAGTTCTTCCCGGCTGCGTTTACGTTTGCTCGTCGCCTTTACGATAGCCTGCCGGTTGCGTTCGACCACGACTGGTGCGGTGTGACGCAGTTGGGCTGGGATGAGAAGAGCCAACAGAAAATCACCCAAATGTTGTCGCTGGGGCTGCCGGAAACCATCGCCCATGCCGTGACGGCTCAGCAGGTTGCTGAGACCGCTGGCGTCGACACCGGCTGCGGCGGAATTCAGTATCCACTCGGCGGCTGGCTGTGTCCGGCTGAACTGACTTCTGCGGCGATAGCCCTCGGGCAGTCGCGTGGGTTGACAGTGCATTATGCCCACAAGGTTCAATCGCTAAGTCGCACTGCGCACTGGGAACTGCGTTTTGCTGACGGCAAAGCGTCGCAGCATGCCAGCGTTGTACTGGCCAACGGACATCACATCACTCAGTTTACCCAGACAGCGTCATTGCCGGTTTATCCAGTCGGCGGCCAGGTAAGCCATATCCCGACCGCGCCCGAACTGAGCAAACTGCGTCAGGTGCTGTGTTACGACGGCTACGCGACGCCGCAAAATCCGTCCAACGGCCATCACTGCATCGGTGCCAGCTATCATCGCGGTGAAACAGATATGCAGTACAGCGAAGCGGATCAGCAGCAAAACCGCCAGCGCCTGCTCGACTGTTTCCCGAATGCGTCGTGGGCGAAAGAGGTTGATGTCAGTGAGGGTCAGGCGCGCTGCGGCGTACGCTGCGCGACCCGCGATCACCTGCCGATGGCGGGAAACGTGCCGGACTATGACGCCACGCTTGAAGTCTATCAGGATCTTGCAGACAACAAAGAAACGGCGGTAAGTGCGCCCGTTTATCCGGAACTGTTTATGTTGGGTGGCTTAGGCTCGCGGGGATTATGCTCCGCGCCATTGCTGGCTGAAGTGCTAGCCGCGCAAATGAGCGATGAGCCGGTTCCGCTGGACAGGGTTACGCTCGCGGGGCTTAATCCGAACCGACTGTGGGTGCGGAAATTGCTGAAGGGGAAAAGGGTTAAGTAGGGTGCGGTCTGGTGTCCTCACCCTGGCCCTCTCCCCAAAAGGGAGAGGGAAGAGAAGGCGGCAACTTAGCGTTTAGCCTGCTGGAACAAATTGTCCCACATGCCCAGCACTAAAGACTGGTCGCGTGGAGACAGTTCCCCGGCCAGAATGGCTTTTTCAAGGCTGCGAGTAACTTCCGCGTGAACGGCGTCGGCAGAGTGATCGTCCCCTGCTTCCAGCGCGGCTACCGCCAGCGTCAGGTGACCACGCAGATAACCGCTGGCGAACAGCTCATCATCGCTGGCGTGTTCCACCATGTCATCAATTAACGCCAGAATGCGTGATTCAAATTCTGCGATCATCTTCTTTCCTCTGTTATAAATCTTCCGGCCACGGGAAGCATTCCGCCGTGATCTCCGGCGTATGGTAATAATTTTGTAAAGCCTCGATCAGGCGTGCCGGACGTTCCGGGATGCCTTTCTCAAGATATTCCATCACCTGCGCATGCACGCGGCGCTGGAAGACGATACGGTCTGGCTCGAAGTCGCCTTCAAGGTTGTCACAGCTGACGTTGAACGGGAAACCCGCCGCCACGCAGAACAGCCACTCCAGCGCCTGCGGTTTCACCTCCACATCTTCGAACTGCCCCTGGGTGGCGGCGTCGCGCCCGTCCGGGCAGTACCAGTAACCAAAGTCCACCAGCTCGCGACGCGCTTTCCCCGCGATGCACCAGTGCGAAATCTCGTGCAAACCGCTGGCGTAAAAGCCGTGGGCAAAGACGATGCGGTTGTATGAAACCTGGTCATCAGCAGGAAGATAGATCGGTTCGTCGTCGCCTTTAATCAGACGGGTATTAAAATCATCAGCAAAACAGCTGTCGAAGATCTCAATCAGCTGTTCGTATTTATGCGTACTGTTCATTAGTTCATCCCCAACCAGGTGAGGATCTCCTGTCCATGGCTGTCATAAAGAAGTTTGGCGCTCATCACCGCCGAGACAACAACAATCATCGGGCGGATCAGCTTTTGCCCTTTGCTTAATACCAGACGCGAGCCTGCGCGCGCGCCCAAAAACTGCCCCGCCATCATCACAAATCCGGTAGCCCAGATAACCTTGCCGCCAATGATAAACAACAGCAGGCCGCCAACGTTGGAGGTTGCGTTGAGGACTTTGGCGTGGGCGGTGGATTTGGCGAGGTTGAACCCGGCCAGCGTCACGAATGCCAGCGCGTAAAACGAGCCTGCCCCCGGACCAAAGAAGCCGTCGTAAAAACCGACGCAGCCACCGGCAATCAGCGCAAACGGCAGGCCGTGCAGTCGCCGCGCCCGGTCTTCCTCGCCGAGCTTTGGCATCAGTAAGAAATAGAGGCCAATACAGATAACCAGAATCGGCAGGATCTGGCGCAGAATGTCGGACTGTACGTGCTGGACCAGCAGCGCGCCCGCCGTCGAGCCAATAAACGTCATCAGGATATTGAGCTTCTGATCGGCAAGATTCACCACTTTGCGCCGAACAAAGTAGAGCGATGAGGAGAGCGAACCGCCGCATGCCTGGAGTTTGTTGGTGGCAAGCGCCTGGGCAGGGCTCATGCCTGCCGCCAGCAGCGCCGGAACGGTGAGCAACCCGCCACCGCCCGCCAGGGCATCGATAAATCCGGCTAACATCGCAACAAAAAAGAGCACCGCCAGCAGCAGCGGTGACACCATAAACAGATCGACGAAATTATCCATTAAAGTACATGCTCATCCAGTAGCGCCTGGCAGGAAGGCGGCAACGGAGGCGGTGTCTTCTTCTCAGGCTTAGAGGTTCCAGGCTTGGCCGGTTCAAACCAGCTTTGCAGTTCGTAACCACAACCATCGCCAGGCGGTGGCAGCGGCTGATCTTCACATTCCAGGCTGTTCGCCGGGCAGCGCAGGCGAACATGCATATGCGCCCGGTGCTGGAACCACGGGCGCACTTTACGCAGCCAGTCGCGATCCGTTCCCGCATCCAGGCAAAGCTGCTGCTTGATGGCCGGGTTAACAAAGATCCGTGTGACGTCGTTATCCTCTGCCGCCAGCTTAATCATGCTGGAAATTTCCGGCGACCAGCGCGAGGCCACGACCCGTTTACCGTCGGCCGAGACCAGATCCAGCGCCTGCGGTTTCAGCAGCTGCGCTGAGCTCCAGCGCGTTTTCGGCAGTTGCAGGAAGATGTCCACATCCAGTCCGGTCTGGTGGCTGGCGTGACCGCCGTTGAAGCGACCACCTGCAGGCATCCCCATATCGCCAATCAGCATCGTCCCCAGCCCCAGGTTATGCACCTGGTTGCCAAGACGCTGAATAAACAGCACCAGGTCAGGATGGCCGAAGTAACGGCGCTGGTCGGTGCGCATCACCTGATAGGTGTCCGACAGCAGCGGAAGTTCCTGCGCGCCGACGATACACCCGTTGGAGAAAGCGCCAATGGACTGCGCGCTTCCCGCTACCGGGTGGGTGATTTTCTGCCACGGCGTGGCGGCCAGGCTTGCTCCACTGGCCAGCAGCGCCAGCAGAGCGATTGCGGTTTTTTTCATAGTTACCAGCGTGGAATGGTGGTCGACACATCCGCATTCTGCGCGCGCTGGCGCAGGAAGTGATCCATCAGCACGATCGCCAGCATCGCTTCTGCGATCGGTACCGCGCGGATCCCCACGCATGGATCGTGCCGTCCTTTGGTGATCATCTCTACTTCATCGCCTGAACGGTTAATCGTGTGGCCCGGCACGGTAATGCTGGACGTTGGCTTCAGCGCGATATTGGCAATAATTTGCTGCCCGCTGCTGATGCCGCCCAGAATGCCGCCCGCATGGTTGCTCTGGAAACCCGCCTTCGTGATTTCGTCGCGGTTCTGGCTGCCGCGAAGCTTAACCACGTCAAAACCGTCGCCGATTTCAACGCCTTTCACCGCGTTGATGCTCATCAGCGCGTGGGCGATGTCAGCGTCGAGGCGGTCAAATACCGGCTCGCCCCAGCCAGCCGGCACACCGTCGGCCACCACGGTGACTTTCGCACCAATGGAGTCGCCCTCTTTTTTCAGGCCACGCATCAGCTCGTCCAGCGCGTCCAGCTTGTCGGCATCTGCGCAGAAGAACGGGTTAAGTTCTACCTGATCCCAGTCTTTGATTGCCAGCGGAATGTCGCCCATCTGGGTCAGACAGCCGCGGATAACGATGCCGAATTTCTGCTGGAGATATTTTTTGGCAATCGCACCTGCCGCCACGCGCATCGCGGTTTCACGCGCGGAAGAACGTCCGCCGCCGCGATAGTCGCGAAAGCCATATTTTTGTTCGTAGGTATAGTCGGCGTGGCCCGGACGGAAGACGTCTTTAATCGCGCCGTAGTCCTGGGAGCGCTGATCGGTGTTTTCAATCAGCAGACCAATGCTGGTCCCGGTGGTACGGCCTTCAAAAACGCCGGAGAGAATTTTGACCTGGTCCGGCTCGCGACGCTGCGTGGTGTAGCGAGAGGTACCCGGACGACGGCGGTCAAGGTCATGCTGTAAATCGGCTTCGGTCAGTTCGATGCCTGGCGGGACGCCATCAACGATACAACCCAGTGCCAGACCGTGCGACTCGCCAAAGGTGGTCACACGGAATACCTGTCCAATACTGTTTCCTGCCATCACGGCTCCGATGTTGTTGTTTGTGTTTGAGCGTTGTGAAACGGGCCGAAGCCCGCTGGATTAATCTTTGTAAATGCTGAAGTATTCGCGTGCATCAAGCAGTTGCGTTTTGGTCAGCATAAAGACGCCGTCACCGCCGTTGTCGAACTCAAGCCAGGTGAACGGCACATCCGGGTACTGCTCTATCAGATGTACCATGCTGTTACCCACTTCACAAATCAGAACGCCATCGTCGGTCAGATAATCCGGCGCGCAGGCCAGGATGCGGCGGGTCAGCTTCAGCCCGTCAGAGCCTGACGCCAGGCCCAGCTCCGGCTCGTGACGGTACTCGTTCGGCAGATCGGACATGTCTTCGGCATCCACGTACGGTGGATTGGTGACGATCAGGTCGTATTGCAGCGTCGGCAGGTCGCGGAACAGGTCAGAGCGGATAGGCGTGACGTGATGGATCAAGCCGTGCTCTTCAATGTTATGTTCGGTGACGGCCAGCGCGTCGGTGGAGATATCGACGGCGTCCACTTCCGCTTCCGGGAAGGCGTACGCGCAGGCAATCGCGATGCAGCCGCTGCCGGTGCACATATCAAGTATGTGCTGCGGCTGATGGTTAATCAGGCCGTCAAAGTGGTTGTTGATCAGCTCGCCAATCGGCGAACGCGGCACCAGCACACGCTCATCAACATAGAACTCATGGCCGCAGAACCAGGCTTTGTTGGTCAGGTAAGCCACCGGAATACGCTCGTTCACGCGACGGATCACGCGCTCAACGATGCGGTGTTTTTCACTGGAGGTCAGGCGCGCGGTGCGCATGTCTTCCGGAATATCCAGCGGCAGGTAGAGTGACGGCAGCACCAGCTGGACGGCCTCATCCCACGGGTTATCGGTGCCGTGTCCGTACCAGATATTGGCGGCGCTGAAGCGGCTAACCGACCAGCGCAACATGTCCTGTATGGTATGCAGCTCGTTTACTGCTTCATCGACAAAAATTTTATCCACTCTTTCCTCCAGGGCATGCTCGCATAATTTTCGGCGGCTAGTTTGCCATGAAGACGGCGATAAATCAGCAATGACGCGTGTCGCTTGAGGTTAAAAAATGCGTTTAGTCGGGTACACTATCGGAAATACGAGATGAGAATGACGAATGAAAAAGAAAACATCGCTCAGCGAGGAGGATCAGGCTCTCTTCCGTCAGCTGATGACCGGGACGCGTAAAATCACGCACGACACCATTGTCCATCGCCCGCAGCGTAAAAAAATCAGCGAGGTTCCGGTCAAACGGTTGCTTCAGGAGCAGGCCGATAACAGCCACTATTTTTCAGATGAGTTTCAGCCGCTGCTAAATACGCAGGGTGCGGTGAAATACGTGCGCGAAGACGTTAGCCATTTTGAACTGAAAAAATTACGCCGGGGAGATTACTCGCCGGAGCTGTTCCTCGATCTGCATGGGTTGACCCAGATGCAGGCGAAGCAGGAGCTGGGGGCGTTGATCGCGGCGTGCCGACGCGAGCATGTTTTTTGCGCCTGCGTGATGCACGGTCACGGCAAACATATTCTCAAACAACAGACGCCGCTGTGGCTGGCTCAGCATCCACACGTAATGGCTTTTCATCAGGCACCGAAAGAGTACGGCGGAGATGCCGCATTGCTGGTATTGATTGAGGTGGAGGAGTGGCAGCCGCCAGAGTTGCCCTGACACGATGGCGGGAGGCACGCGGCACCCCGCCATATCGCACGTCACGTCAGATGGCTTTAGCCATCTTCAGGTTGCACGGACTCATTTGCCAGTTAAAGACCCCTTTGCCGGTTTCGTCGAGGGTGACGTTGGCAATGGCGGACGTTGTGAACATCGGCGGCGTTTCGCCCGGGCACAGCTCAGATACCAGATAGCCGACCAGCGGCAGGTGGGAAATGACCAGTGCGGAAGCGACACCTTCGTTGCACAGCGCCTGAAGGTAAGCACTGACAAGGCCAACATCGCCACACGGCGTGAGTTCAGGGAGAACATCCACACTGGATGGCAGGTTCATACACTCCCCTACCACATCCAGCGTCTGTTCTGCCCGCAGGAACGGACTCACCAGAACGCGTTCAATGTCCACTTTTTGACCTTTAAGCCATGTCGCCATCTGACGGGATTCGTCGCAGCCACAGACGGTTAAAGGACGTACTGAGTCACTGGCGGCATCAAGTGCCGCGTCGCCGTGACGCATGATAAAAACTTGCATATTGCACCGCTTTTGTTAACCAGAATCACCGGCGTTAACTACCCGCGATTAATGCTCTGAGGTAGAAAACCCGATGGCCGGGCATTGTGCCTGATCCATTCGGTGAATGAAACGCTGTTTTTTACCTCAATGGCGTAAGTATAGTCAATCTTTGTTTACAATTTCGCCATAACAGGTTCCATCACCTCAAGATTTACCCTTCTTTGACTTCAGTTTACGCAATCAGTTTCCCTTGCGGGCCAGAATGTCTGACCCCGTTCCGCCATCTGCAATAATTCGTCACAAGGTGTAAACCGTGGACCGTATTGCGAGGCCAGACGTTGCAGGATCGCAACCACTTCACCCGCCCCGAGGGTATCCATATACCGGAACGGGCCGCCAAGGAATGGCGGAAAACCGATACCAAACACGGCACCGATGTCGCCGTCGCGCGCGCTTTTGATCACCTGCTCACCAAAGCAGCGCGCCGCTTCATTGAGCATCATCATCACGCAGCGCTCAGCACACTGAACCGCCGACAGTTTTCCCTGACCCGTGACAGGAATAAGCGCATAAACCGAAGGGTCGACCTGTTTCTTGCTTTTACGCCCTTTCGCGGCGTAAAGATAGAAACCGCGTTCATTTTTTCTGCCTTTGCGATCGTCCTTCAAAATTGCGGAAACAAAGTTTGCAGGCGGCGCAAAACGATCGCCATAAGCCGCTTCCAGCACAGGGATAATTTTAGTCCCCGTATCAATTCCTACCTCATCCAAAAGTTGGATTGGGCCGACGGGGAAACCAAACTTCACCAGGGCGTCATCGACGTGCTCAATTTTCTCCCCTTCCGTCAGCAACCGCATCGCTTCGTTAATATACGGCGCCAGAATGCGGTTGACGTAGAAGCCGGCTTTGTCCGCGACCACAACAGGAGTTTTGCCCTGTTTTTTCGCCAGCTTCACCACGGTGGCAATAGTTTGCGGGCTGGTTGTGGCATGAGGGATAACCTCCACCAGCGGCATTTTTTCGACAGGACTGAAATAGTGCAGCCCTATCACCTGCTCCGGGCGCATGGCTTTCGCCGCGATGTCGCCGATCGGCAAAGACGAGGTGTTTGACGCGAAAATGGTGTGCGGCGCGCAATGCTGTTCAACGTCCGCTACCATCTGCTGCTTAAGGGCCAGATCTTCGAACACGGCTTCAATCACCAGATCGCGGTGTGCAAACCCACTGTAGTCGGTGGCGCCAGTGATCATCGCGAGGATTTTATCGCGATCGCTGGCCTTGATATGGCGGCGTTTCACTTTGCGATCAAGGTTCTGCCAGCTGTACTGCAACGCGTGGTTGATGCCCTGAGGATTGATATCTTTGATACGTACGGGCAATTTGCCTTTGCTGGCGGTGACAAACGCGATGCCGCCGCCCATCAGCCCACCACCCAGAACCCCAACGGCGCGCAGCGGAGCCGGTTCAGCTTCACTGCCCGGATCTTTTTTAACCTCCATGCTGGCAAAGAAAATGCCGCGCAGCGCCTGCGACTGCGGCGTCATCGCCAGCTCGCCAAACGCTTTCGCTTCCGCGGCATAACCGCTGCTGCTGCCCTGGGATAAACCGGTTTCAATCACCTTCAGAATACGCGTCGCTGCCGGATAATTCCCTCTGGTTTTTTGCTCGGTTTTTTTACCCACCATATTAAACAGCAGCGTGCGCCCCAGCGGCCCGGCGAGGATACGCTCACGCACCGGCAGGGGGCGTTTCGCCTGACGACCTTTCAGCGCCCGCTCAACGGCAGCCTCAAGCAAGATTGCGTGCGGAACGACCTCATCAACCAGACCCGCCTTTAACGCCTGACGGGCGCGCAGCTGTTTACCGGTTAAAATCATCTCCAGCGCAGTACTGACGCCCACCAGCCGCGGCAAGCGCTGCGTGCCACCTGAACCGGGCAGCAATCCAAGCTGTACTTCAGGCAGTCCGAGTACGGTTTTCGCATCGTCGGTACAGATGCGACTGTGGCAGGCCAGCGCCAGCTCAAGCCCGCCGCCCAGGCAAGCCCCGTGGATCGCAGCGACAACGGGTATCGACAGCGCATGGATCTCCGCCATCACCTGCTGCCCCTGACGCGCCAGATCTTCTGCTTCCTGAGCGCTTGTCGCCCGGGCAATCATGTTGATATCGGCCCCGGCAATAAAGTTATCCGGCTTTGCCGAGATAAATACCAGGCTACGTATCGCTTTGTTTTCGCGGATCTGTCTGAGCATCGCACGCACCTGAACGCCGAACTCCGCCTTCAGGGTATTCATTTTTTCGTCGGGCACATCAATGGTGATAACGGCCACGTTATCAAGGCGAACAACAAGGTTAAATGCAGATGTCGTTTCCATTATTCAGCCTCCAGAACCATTGCTGCGCCCAGACCGCCCGCCGCACAGGCGGTGACGAGACCAAAGCCGCCGCCACGGCGACGCAGTTCGTGCAACGTCTGGGTGATCATTCTCGCCCCGGTCGCTGCAAACGGATGACCGTAAGCAATGGAGCCACCCAGCACATTGAATTTACTTTGATCCACTTCGCCTGTGGCATGTGCGCGGCCCAGCACGTCGCGGGCAAAACGTTCGCTCGCCATAAGCTGCACGTTTGCCAGCGTTTGTGCGGCAAAGGCTTCGTGCATATCAATTAACGTGAGATCGGAGAGCGTTAGCCCCGCGCGCTCCAGCGCCAGCGGCGTGGACCAGGCCGGTCCGAGCAGCATGTCCTGCCAGACATCGATGGCGGTAAAGGCGTAGCTGCGCAAATAGCCCAGCGGTGTGATGCCCAGCTCTTTCGCCCGGGATTCCGTCATCAGGATCACGGCGGCGGCACCGTCCGTCAGCGGCGTACTGTTGGCCGCCGTAACGGTGCCATGTTTACGGTCAAAGGCCGGGCGCAGTTTTGCGTAATCTGCCAGGGTTGAGGTGCCGCGAATGTTGTTATCTTCCGCGAGCGGTTCCCGGTAAGGCGGTACATAGGCGGTCATCACTTCGTTGGTCAGTTTGCCCTCCGACCAGGCTTTCGCTGCCAGCTGATGCGAGCGATGCGCCAGCGCATCCTGCTGTTCGCGGGTAATACCATAGGTTTTTGCCATCTGCTCGGCTGTATCGCCCATGCGCAGGCCGGTGGAGTATTCAGCAACGGCAGGTGGCACGGGCATGAGGTCGCGCAGGCGTAAACGCGAGAAGAGTTTAAGCTTTGCACCGGTAGTGCGAGCTTTGTTGGCATCCACGAGGATGCGGGCCAGCTGTTTGCTGACGCCGATGGGCAGCACGGAGGAGGAATCCGCGCCGCCGGCGATCCCCGCGCGAATGGTCCCCGCCATCAGGCTTTCCGCCACGTTCGCCACCGCCTGGAAACTTGTGGCGCAGGCGCGGCTGACGCTGTAGGCGTCGGTATGAACATTCATGCCGGTACCCAGCACGATTTCACGCGCGATATTGGGTGCTTCCGGCATCTGTACCACCTGGCCGAAAACCAGTTGCTCAATAACCTCTGGCGGGATCTCGCTGCGAGCCAGCATCTCCCCCACCACCATTTTTCCCAGATCGACAGCCGGTATACCGTGAAACGCGGTTGCCTGACGTGCAAACGGCGTACGTAACCCGCTGACAATGGCAATGCGGTCACCGTGACGGGTGATAAGCGGTAATGCCTGACTCATAACACTCCCCTGTAAAAAAATTTTGCGCGCACGTTAAGTGGTCTGACCTGATAATAGTCTTAACTATTTTTTTACATTGAGCCAATCGGGGAAGCGAAAAATTGCGAGCTAAGGCACAGAGAAGAAAAAGAAAATGCCCAGGGTAAAAGCAAAACGGTAACCCGTGGGTTACCGTTTTTAGTGTTTGCGCCCTCTCCCGTGGGAGAGGGTTGGGGTGAGGGCACCAGACCGCAGGAATTAACGCAGGCCCAGCTGGAAGATCAGCGTTTCTGCCTCGCAGGCGAACACAAAGTCGATATCCAGCTGCACGCCGCCTTCTACTTCCGTAAAGGTAGATTTGATTTCACATGGATCGGATTCGACTTCACGCGCACGCTTGCTCAGCGCGGCCAGCGTCTCTTCCGCTTCAGCGCGGTTAGGGAATACGCGGCTGTAAGAGGCGGTGCAATCGGTGTTGTCCATAATGGTGCCAACATCCATACAGCAGCAAACCGGGGTTTCATCAGCACTGCATTTACTCATAGCTCAATTTCCTCTGTATTCGCGCAGCGCGCGAGATAAACACGATGCGACTATTTTACGCCCCCGGACGAGCCCCCTCCAGCCGTTAATGGCGCAAAACCGGATAAGTGAGCAATATCACACTAAAAAATGATCTAAAACAAAATTCACCTTTTCGGATGAATCGTACTGGTCACAATTTTGCCAACCAGATCTCGTTTCATGAAACATGTTTGAAAATATTAATAAACAAACTTGCAACATCCCAGCTGGTCAGACCTATACTCTCGCCACTGGTCTGATTTGTATGTCATACCTCAGACCCTACACTTCGCGCTCCTGTTACGGTATGTAACAATTATTGAATAAAAATAACTCAATGAGGTTATGGTCATGAGCCAGAAAACCCTGTTCAAACAAACTGCTTTAGCAGTTGCAGTGGCAATCGTCTCAACGTCCGCCTGGTCAGCGGGCTTCCAGTTAAACGAATTTTCTTCCTCTGGCCTTGGCCGTGCGTATTCCGGGGAAGGTGCGATTGCCGATGACGCAGGCAACGCAAGCCGTAACCCGGCGCTTATCATGATGTTTGATCGCCCTACCTTCTCTGCCGGTGCGGTTTACATCGATCCTGATGTCAACATTTCTGGCAAATCTCAGTATACCGGCGCAGATCTGAAGGCGGATAACATTGCACCAACGGCGTGGGTGCCTAACCTGCACTTTGTTGCGCCAATCAATGAACAGTTTGGTTGGGGTGCCTCTGTCACCTCTAACTATGGCCTGGCAACGGAGTTCAATAACAACTACCCGGCCGGGGAATACGGCGGTAAAACCGACCTGACGACCCTGAACCTTAACCTGAGCGGCGCATATCGTCTGAACGATAACTGGAGCTTTGGTCTGGGCTTTGATGCTGTCTACGCTGATGCAAAAATCGAGCGTTATTCCGGGGAGCAAACTGCTGCGCTGCCGAAAAACAGCAATAAAATTGCCAGCCTGAAAGGTGACGAGTGGGGTTACGGCTGGAACGCCGGTATCCTGTATGAACTGGATAAAAACAACCGCTGGGGTCTGACCTACCGCTCAGAAGTGAAGATTGACTTCGATGGCGATTACAAAAGCGGCATCCTGAGCCCAGTCAACGGTATGGTACCGGGCGCAGGCACCACCATTCCATGGGGTACCTCGAATCAAACCGTACCGGGTTCACTGTCACTGCATCTGCCAGAAATGTGGGAAGTGTCAGGTTATAACCGCGTTGCGCCGCAGTGGGCTATTCACTATAGCCTCGCGTATACCAGCTGGAGCCAGTTCCAGGAGCTGAAAGCCACCGGCAGCAACGGCCAGACGCTGTTCTATAAAGACGAAAGCTTCCACGATGCTTACCGTATCGCACTTGGTACGACCTATTATATGGATGACAACTGGACGTTCCGTACCGGCGTGGCATTTGATGACAGTCCGGTACCGGCAGATAAGCGTTCTATCTCCATTCCGGATCAGGACCGTTTCTGGGTAAGTGCGGGGGCAACCTACGCGTTCAACGAGAATGCCTCTATCGACGCGGGCGTGTCGTACATGCATGGACAGAAAGTGACCTTCCAGGAAGGCCCTTACGAGTTTACCTCTGAAGGTAAAGCCTGGCTGTTTGGTACCAACTTCAACTACGCGTTCTAATCCCAACACGATTAAAAAAGGTGAGCATCGCTCACCTTTTTTATTTATTCCGAATCGATATCTTTTAATTCGTTCTCGATGGCTTTCGCGTTCGGATTATCTTCCGGCTTCAGCTTACCGCCGTTGGCAATAAAGTCATGGTTCTGGAAATAGGCCTCGCGGACCATGATGTACGGATCGGAAGACTGACGCAGCAGACCGTCAGAGTCCAGCAGTTGCGCACGCGTTTCAATCCCTTCCACGGTCCATTTACCAATCGACAGCGGCCAGGTGAGCCATGACAGCACCGGATACAGCGTATCCACCATATCGCCGCCATCATCACGCACGGTAAAGCTGCCGTAGAATGGCAGGTGCACATACGGCCCATAACCTACGCCATAATGCCCCAGTGTGCTGCCGAAACGATGCGGCTGTTCACGCTGTAATTTCGGGTTCGCCATGCCTGCGACATCTATTAAGCCGCCCATACCCAGCAGAGAGTTCAGGAAGAAACGGGTGAAATGCACCATCCCCTGATACGGGTCGCCCTGGAGGAAGTAGTTCACCATCACCGCTGGCTCTTCCAGGTTACTGGTAAAGTTGCTCAGCCCGTTACGCGCTGGCTGCGGAACGTAGTCACGCCATGCCACGGCAACCGGACGAACCAGATATGGATCCAGCACATTATAGTTAAAGTTGTACATTGAACGGTTAAATCCTTCGAGAGGATCGGAGCGTCCCGTTTGCTCGCCAGAGCTGGCGCAGCCCACAAGCATCGTTACGCCCAGCGCAAGCGCCGACAGCCGAAGCTTCATATATTTCTCCCTGTTCAATATGGCTATCGTTGAATGCCATCTGTGACGGAGCCTGTGAGGCTCCGCCTGAAACGTGCAAGTGATTGTAACAGCACGCTTACCGATGTCTACGAGGACAATGACGACCCGCTCGCGTCATCACGCTAATTTCAGCATAGCCTGTCTTTAAGAATTCGTTTCGCTGGCAATTTTATATTGGCTTTGAAAGAGATGTCTCACCTTTATTGCCATTTTCAGCAATTTAAGAGCTTCCCCACGGGCAAGGCGCCAAAAGCCGCTACGCTTAAATGAGCGATTACCCCGAAGGAGCAGTTATGAAAGATATTAACGAAGAAAAAATTGGCGAGAACAATGAGGAACATGAGATTGAAAGTGAGGAGAAAGACCGGGGAGAAGAGATAGAAGTCGATGAGGATCGCCTGCCGTCGCGCGCCATGGCCATTCATGAGCATATTCGCCAGGATGGCGAAAAGGAGATGGAGCGTGATGCAATGGCCCTGCTGTGGTCGGCCATCGCAGCCGGTCTGTCGATGGGCGCCTCTCTGCTCGCCAAAGGTATATTTCACGTTCAGCTGGAAGGCGTGCCGGGCGGTTTTTTGCTGGAGAATTTAGGCTACACGTTCGGCTTTATTATCGTCATTATGGCGCGACAGCAGCTTTTCACGGAGAACACCGTCACTGCCGTACTGCCCGTCATGCAAAATCCGACCCTTGGTAATTTTGGTTTACTGATGCGCCTCTGGAGCGTCGTGCTGCTGGGGAACCTGATCGGTACGGGCGTTGCAGCCTGGGCCTTCGAGTATATGCCAATCTTTGATGAACCGACCCGCGACGCATTCGTGAAGATTGGCATGGATGTAATGAAAAATACGCCGGTTGAAATGTTCTCTAATGCCATTATCTCCGGCTGGATCATCGCCACTATGGTCTGGATGTTCCCGTCAGCGGGCAGCGCGAAAATCGTGGTGATTATCCTGATGACCTGGCTTATCGCACTCGCCGATACCACGCACATTGTTGTCGGGACCGTTGAAATCCTTTATCTGGTATTTAACGGCACACTCCACTGGAGCGACTTTTTCTGGCCGTTCGCCCTGCCTACTCTCGCAGGCAACATTTGTGGCGGAACCTTTATCTTTGCACTGCTGAGCCATGCGCAAATCCGTAACGACATGTCCAACAAGCGTAAGGCCGAACTTAAGGCTCAGGAAAAAAAGGATAAAACTGCCGAAAAATCGGCGTGAACGGCGACTCTTTGACCAGTCAGGCGGCAATGCGCTTAACGAGAAGTGTAAATAACGCTATACTCTTGCCGCTTCGTCCCCTTAGTTAAATGGATATAACGAGCCCCTCCTAAGGGCTAGTTGCAGGTTCGATTCCTGCAGGGGACACTTTTAATTTCCCCCTATAATCCCTGATTTATCAATCCGCTTTGCAATTGCCGCTTTTTTAAGCAAAAACGAGTAATAGCTCATAATGTATAACGGTGCTACATTAAGCCGCCCACCCAAGTCAGCAATGGCCAGGCAACGTCGTAAAGAACGGTAAAGCCTGCAACCATGACCTCGTCCTACGGTCTCAATGGCACGTGGTATCGCGAAGTCTGCGCTACCTTCACAGGCTTTACAAAGGTTCCACTATTTTGTCTCAATCCAAATTTCAGCGGGCGTTTCTGCACCCGCGCTACTGGTTTACATGGTTCGGCCTTGGCGTACTTTGGCTGCTGGTCCAGCTTCCTTATCCCGTGATTCGCTTCCTGGGTTCGAAGCTCGGCAGCGCATCGCGTCACTTTCTTAAGCGTCGCGAGTCCATTGCCCGAAAAAATCTTGAACTTTGCTTTCCGCATTACAATGCGCAGCAGCGTGAAACGCTGATCGCTGAAAACTTTAAATCTATCGGTATGGCGTTGCTTGAAACCGGTATGGCCTGGTTCTGGCCAGACGAGCGTGTCCGTAAATGGTTTGACGTTGAAGGTCTGGATAACCTCAAACATGCCCAGATGCAAAAACGCGGCGTGATGGTTGTGGGTGTGCATTTTATGTCGCTTGAGCTGGGCGGCCGCGTTATGGGTCTTTGTCAGCCGATGATGGCAACCTATCGCCCGCATAACAGCGCACTGATGGAATGGGTACAAACGCGGGGCCGCATGCGTTCAAATAAGGCGATGATCAGCCGTAACAATCTGCGCGGTATGGTTGGCGCCCTGAAAAAAGGTGAAGCCGTCTGGTTTGCCCCAGACCAGGACTACGGCCCTAAAGGCAGCAGCTTTGCCCCTTTCTTTGCGGTTAAAGATGTCGCTACGACGAACGGTACCTTTGTGATTTCACGTCTCTCTGGCGCCTCGATGTTAACAGTGACCATGGTCAGAAAAGCGGATAAGTCAGGCTATCGTCTGCATATCTCACCGGAGATGGCGAACTATCCTGAGGATGAGAGTGAAGCCGCGACCTTTATCAATAAGGTGATTGAGTTTGAGATTATGCGAGCACCTGAGCAGTATCTGTGGATGCACCGCCGCTTTAAAACCCGCCCTCTGGGCGAAGCCTCACTTTATATCTAACCCCTTTCGAAGGTTAGTTTCGCTAAGAAACTAACCTTTTCAAGCACCTGTAATCGCAGTGCGTAACGGCTTTTTTCGACCGTCGCTCAACAGGCATTTATTGCGTACCGAAATCAAACTGTCGCCGTTCCACGACACTCGTAAGTATCGGAAATTATTTAAAAAAATGCCTCTTGTCACTCCTGAAATTTAGGCGTACATTAGCGCCGTCTGGCGACAGGAAAGCACAGAATTCAGAGCTGAAGTTAGCGACGTAACGGGATAATTCCGATTTCCCCTTTCGCATGATTTCAACTCTCTATACTCAGTTGGACTCTGTTTTTTTAATGCGTACCGGAAGATACGCGGAGCGATGAAACGTGAAATATTTCTTTATGGGCATTTCGGTTATTGTTTTAGTTTGGGCCGGAACGTTTGCTCTGATGATCTAGTTAAGAAAATGCAGTCAAAAAAACAGGCGCCGTTGGCGCCTGTTTTTTTGGTGTCCGTTACGACTCGGGTTGTTCCACGACGCTCTTAACTGCAAGCAGGCCATCCGCGCGGAACATGCTTTTAATCCCCCGCACAGCCTGACGGATACGGTCGCTGTTTTCGATCAGCGCGAAACGCACATGCGTGTCACCGTAGTCACCAAAGCCAATGCCTGGAGAAACGCAAACCTTCGCGTCCTGAAGCAGTTTTTTGGCAAATTCCAGAGATCCCATCGCCGCATACGGCTCGGGGATT
Source organism: Enterobacter sp. CCUG 70166 (assembly GCF_020224095.1). Taxonomy (NCBI): domain Bacteria; kingdom Pseudomonadati; phylum Pseudomonadota; class Gammaproteobacteria; order Enterobacterales; family Enterobacteriaceae; genus Enterobacter; species Enterobacter sp. CCUG 70166. The sequence continues at coordinate 63,965 of NZ_NRIQ01000007.1, read as the reverse complement.
TTCGCCCAGACGTACATGGAAGCTTTAGGCATTTCAACCATCCAGCCCGCTTCGTGAAGCCCTTTTACCAGCACATCACGGCGGCGCTTGTACTGGGCGGCAATATCAAGCACGCACTGCTGATCCCCTTCCAGCGCCGCGATGGCCGCGACCTGCAATGGCGTAAACGTACCATAGTCATGGTAACTTTTAATACGCGCCAGTGCGCTCACCAGCGTTTTGTTTCCCACCATAAATCCAATTCGCCAGCCCGCCATGTTGTAGCTTTTCGACAGGGTGAAAAACTCAACCGCCACATCACGGGCACCCGGTACCTGCATAATTGACGGCGCTTTCCAGCCATCATAAACGATATCAGCATAGGCGAGATCGTGTACCACCAGCACGTCGTAACGCTTAGCCAGCGCGACCACTTTCTCAAAGAATTCGAGTTCGACGCATTGTGCCGTTGGGTTGGACGGGAAACCGAGGATCATCATTTTCGGCTTCGGATAACTTTCACGAATCGCCCGTTCCAGCTCGTTGAAGAAGTCGACGCCTTCCACCAGTGGGACAGAACGCACCTGCGCGCCAGCAATCACCGCCCCATAAATATGAATTGGGTAGCTCGGATTCGGCACCAGGACGGTATCGCCGTGATCGAGCGTCGCCAGCATCAGGTGGGCCAGCCCCTCTTTGGAGCCAATGGTCACAATCGCTTCGCTTTCAGGATCGATATCCACCTGATAACGATCCTGATACCAGCGGGAGATCGCCCGACGCAAGCGTGGAATGCCGCGTGAGGTTGAATACCCATGGGTATCGGGACGCTGGGCAACTGTGCAGAGTTTCTCAACGATATGCGGCGGCGTTGGGCCGTCAGGGTTACCCATACTGAAATCGATAATGTCTTCACCGCGCCGACGCGCAGCCATTTTCAGTTCAGCAGTGATATTGAAAACATAAGGGGGGAGACGATCGATACGCGTAAAACGGCGTTCAGGACTGAATTCAGCCATAGATTCCTCAGAGTCACGTTAGCGCCCGGACCGTCCGAGCGACGCTGCCACCCGTGTGGCATGCTTAGAAAATAACCTGAAGAAAAAGACGCTGTCGAGGGGATAACGGCAAAACAATATATTGCGCTAAAACGGGAATGCGATTGCAGTGAAAAGCGGAACTCTTATCGTGAACAGGCAGTTTTAAGCGCTGCGATTTAACACAATATTTTCAGTATCGTTACCTGACGCTTCTCCCCAAACGAAAAAGCAGCGACTTTCAGTCAAAAGCCAGCAATCCCCTTTGAGAATTATGGTTTTTCCCCATTTGATAAATCTGATGGATAGCTGGTCATCTGGCCCTATGTTTTCTATCATAGATTTTTCCCGTTTTCCCAGGCCTGACCGTGCACGAAATCTTCAATATGCTCCTGGCGGTGTTCGACCGCGCGGCATTAATGCTGATCTGTCTCTTTTTCCTTATCCGCATCCGCTTGTTTCGCGAACTGTTGCATAAATCTGCCCACTCGCCAAAAGAGCTGCTGGCCGTTACGTTTATCTTTTCGATGTTTGCCCTGTTCAGCACCTGGTCCGGCGTGCCGGTAGAAGGCTCGCTGGTGAACGTGCGCATCATCGCCGTCATGTCGGGCGGGATCCTCTTTGGTCCCTGGGTCGGGATTATCACAGGCATTATCGCCGGCACCCATCGATACCTGATTGATATTGGCGGCGTGACGGCAGTCCCCTGCTTTATCACCAGCATTATTGCCGGGGTACTCTCCGGCTGGATTAACCGCAAAATCCCGAAAAAACAGCACTGGCGTGCGGGGATTATCGCGGGGATGGTCTGCGAAACGCTGACCATGATCCTGGTCGTCGTCTGGGCACCGACCACTGCGCTGGGGCTGGATATCGTCTCGAAGATCGGTATTCCGATGATCCTCGGGAGCGTCTGTATAGGCTTTATCGTGCTGCTGGTGCAAAGCGTGGAAGGCGAAAAAGAGGCCAGCGCCGCGCGTCAGGCGAAGCTGGCACTGGATATTGCCAACAAAACGCTGCCGCTTTTCCGACACGTTAACACCGAATCTTTACGTCAGGTTTGCGATATCATCCGCCGGGATATTCACGCCGATGCGGTCGCCATCACCAATATTGACCACGTGCTGGCCTATGTTGGCGTCGGTGAGCACAATTATCGCGACAGCGACGATACCATCAGCCCGACCACCAGACAGGCGATTAACTACGGAAAAATCATCATTAAAAACAATGATGAAGCCCACCGGACGCCAGAGATCCACTCAATGCTGGTGATCCCGCTGTGGGAAAAAGGCGTGGTCACGGGGACGCTGAAAATTTACTACTGCCATGCGCACCAAATCACCTCCTCGCTCCAGGAGATGGCGATTGGCCTGTCGCAGATCATCTCCACCCAACTCGAAGTTTCGCGTGCGGAGCAGTTGCGCGAGATGGCAAATAAGGCAGAGCTGCGTGCCCTGCAAAGCAAGATCAATCCCCATTTCCTGTTTAACGCGCTGAACGCTATATCCTCTTCCATTCGTCTTAATCCGGATACCGCGCGGCAGCTGATTTTTAATCTGTCGCGCTATCTGCGCTACAACATTGAGTTAAAAGACGACGAGCAGATCGACATCAAAAAAGAGCTGTATCAAATCAAGGATTACATCGCGATTGAGCAGGCACGCTTTGGCGATAAGCTGACGGTCATTTACGATATTGATGAAGAGGTCAACTGCGTGATTCCAAGCCTGCTGATCCAGCCGCTGGTGGAAAACGCCATTGTTCACGGCATTCAGCCGTGTAAAGGAAAAGGCGTGGTCACGATTAGCGTGACGGAAAGCGGTAACCGCGTGCGAATCGCCGTGCGCGATACCGGACACGGCATCGATCCAAAAGTGATCGAGCGCGTCGAATCAAACGAAATGCCGGGAAATAAAATCGGGCTGCTGAACGTGCACCACCGGGTCAAGCTGCTGTACGGTGACGGGCTGCACATTCACCGCCTTGAGCCGGGCACCGAGATTGCTTTTTATGTTCCGAACGAACGAACGCCCGTTAATGCCCCCATATCCTTGTTGCCGTAGGCCGGAGTAACAGATGAAAGTCATCATCGTAGAAGATGAAATTCTGGCTCAGCAGGAGTTGAGCTGGCTTATCAAAACCCACAGCCAGATGGAGATTGTTGGCTGTTTTGAGGATGGCCTGGACGTGCTGAAATTTTTGCAGCATAACCGGGTCGACGCGATTTTTCTCGATATTAATATTCCGTCTCTGGACGGCGTTCTGCTGGCGCAAAATATCAATCAGTTCGCCCACAAGCCGTTTATTGTGTTTGTCACCGCGTGGAAAGAGCATGCCGTGGAAGCCTTCGAGCTGGAGGCGTTTGACTATATTCTCAAGCCGTATCAGGAGTCGCGTATTATCAGCATGCTGCATAAGCTGGAAGCCGCATGGCAGCAGCAGTCGCTGCCCGCCAGTGCCAATCCGGTAGCGCGGGAAAACGACACCATTAATCTGGTCAAGGACGAACGGATCATCGTCACGCCTGTCGACGATATTTACTATGCTGAAGCGCACGAAAAAATGACGTTTGTCTATACGCGGCGTGAGGCCTACGTAATGGCGATGAACATCACCGAATTTTGCAACAAACTCCCGGCAGCGCACTTCTTCCGCTGCCACCGCTCGTTCTGCGTCAACCTGAACAAGATCCGCGAGATCGAACCCTGGTTTAATAACACCTATATTTTGCGGCTGAAGGATCTGGATTTTCAGGTGCCGGTAAGCCGCAGCAGAGTGAAAGCGTTCCGCCAGCTCATGCACCTGTAGCGCGTTCCCTCTCCCGCAGGAGAGGGAGACGGATGTCAGAGGATCTGGCCAAGTACCTGACGCAGATGCGCCCCGGAGCCAAGCAAGCCCGGATTGTCGTGGACAATCAGGTAAACCGGAATGTCCTGCACGTAACTTTTGAAGCGGCCTTTGTCTTCAAAGCCACCACGGAAACCGGAGGCGGTAAAGAAATCGAGGAAGCGCGGCACGATCCCGCCCGCAATATAGACCCCGCCAAAGGTGCCGAGATTCAGGGCCAGGTTGCCGCCGAAACGCCCCATAATGACGCAGAACAACGACAAAGCACGACGGCAGTCAATACAGCTGTCGGCCAGCGCGCGTTCGGTCACATCTTTAGGCTGCAGATTTTCCGGCAGACGTCCGTCTGATTTTACAATCGCCCGATACAGGTTCACCAGACCCGGGCCAGAAAGCACGCGCTCGGCCGACACGTGACCAATTTCGGCGCGTAGCTCCTCAAGAATAATGCCCTCTTCTTCGCTGTTTGGCGCAAAATCCACGTGACCGCCCTCACCCGGCAGGCTCACCCAGCGTTTGTCGACGTGGACCAGGTGCGCCACCCCCAGACCGGTTCCAGCGCCGTAAACAGCAATGGGTTTGCCTTCAACCGGGGCCGTACCGCCGAACTGTATCAGATGCTCAGGTTTAAGCATTGGGATAGCCATGGAAACCGCAGTGAAGTCGTTGATAATTTCAAGGTGCGAGAAGCCGAGGTTTTTCCGCATTTCGGCAATTGAAAAGGCCCACGTGTGGTTGGTCATCGCCACCCAGTCGCCGGTGATCGGACAGGCGATGGCGATACAACCGTCTTCAACGCTCACTTTATGCTCTTCAAGATAGACGCGAACTACCGCTTCCAGGCTTGGGTAATCCAGCCCTGAATAGGTTTTCGCCTGAGAAATTTCACCGCTGTTTACATCGCACAGGGCAAGGCGCGCGTTGGTGCCGCCTACATCACCTACCAAAGCATACTTTGTCATTCTTCTACTGCTCCGCTAAAGTCAGAATAAATCTTTGGGACACTGTAAATTCAAGGCGTGATAACAACAACGACCAGAAGGTGACTGCCCATGGATTATCGATCTTCGTCACATAATAACTTTACCGTTTCAGCACCTTTTGCACTATTGCCACAATGCTGATTGTGCAAAGTAACGTTAAGCCGTTTTGTACAAGGAAATCATCATGCTCCATCCGCGAGCCAGAACCATGCTGTTATTGGCTGTCCCGGCGCTAATTATTGGCGTAGCGTCGAGCCTGGTGCTCATCGTCGTCATGAAAGTAGCGGCAGTGCTGCAAACGATTTTATGGACCGCGCTGCCGGTTAAACTTGGCATCAGCACTGACTCGCCAGGGTGGATCATGATGATGCTGACCCTGACCGGAATTGCCGTAGGTCTGGTGATCCGCTATAGCCCGGGCCATGCCGGGCCGGACCCGGCACTGGAACCCTTGATTGGTGCGCCAGTATCTCCCTCTGCTCTGCCGGGGCTTGTTATCGCGCTGATTATCGGTCTTGCGGGCGGCGTAAGCCTCGGGCCTGAACATCCCATTATGGCGGTTAATATCGCGCTGGCGGTCTTTCTGGGAGCGCGTCTTTTCCCGCGCGTTGGCGCGCTGGACTGGACGATTCTGGCTTCCGCCGGTACCATTGGGGCACTGTTTGGTACCCCAATAGCGGCTGCGCTCATCTTTTCGCAAACGCTCAGCAGCGACAATGATGTGCCGCTGTGGGATAAACTCTTTGCGCCACTGATGGCCGCAGCAGCAGGGGCCCTCACAACCAGCCTGTTTTTCCATCCCCATTTTTCACTCCCCATCCCCCACTATGGCCAGATGCAACTCACCGATATTGTCAGCGGTGCCGTCGTCGTCGCGATAGCCATTGCGCTGGGAATGATCGCAGTGTGGTGTCTTCCGCGCCTGCATCGTCTGATGCACAGGCTGAAGCATCCGGTGCTGATTCTGGGTATGGGCGGTTTTATTCTGGGCGTTTTAGGCGCTATCGGCGGGACGGTTACGCTGTTTAAGGGTCTGGACGAGATGCAGCAACTGGCCTTCAGCCAGGTCTTTAGCGTCTCCGATTATCTGCTGTTCGCGCTGGTAAAACTGGCGGCGTTGGTGATCGCTGCGGCCTGTGGTTTCCGGGGAGGACGTATCTTCCCGGCGGTATTTGTTGGCGTCGCGCTGGGGCTGATGCTGCATGAGCACGTCGACGCTGTCCCTGCGGCGATTACCGTCTCCTGCTCCATTCTGGGGCTGGTACTGGTGGTAACGCGCGATGCATGGCTGAGTCTGTTTATGGCGGCCGTTGTGGTGCCGGATACCACGCTTCTGCCGCTCCTTTGTATCGTGATGTTGCCCGCCTGGCTCCTGCTGGCGGGCAAACCGATGTTGATGGCATGGCGAAACGACAGGTAATCAGGCGTTATTGCGCGCCTCCAGCGCTTTGGTCAGCGCGCTTAGCAGCGGCGGAATATCGGCTTTCGGCAGCATCACCTCGATCAGCGATAGTCGCTCGTGGTGTGCTACTTTATCCAGCACCTCCGCCAGTGTTTCCGCTTCGCTGACGCGCCAGCATTCTGCCTCTGGCGCCAGGCTCAGCGCCTGCGGGATCTGCGTCCAGTTCCAGAGGGCAATATCGTTATAGCGCTGCTCCGGCCCGTGGATGGCTCTCTCAACCGTGTATCCCTCATTGTTAAGCACCAGAATAATCGGGCGCTGCTTGTCGCGCAGCATCGATCCCAGCTCCTGAATGGTCAACTGCGCGGCACCGTCACCCGTCAGGACAATCACGCGTCGGTTCGGACACGCTGTTTGCGCGCCAAACGCCGCCGCGAGCGTGTAGCCGATCGATCCCCAAAGCGGCTGGACGATAAAGTTCACGTCTGCCGGTAAACGCAAATCGATAGCGCCGAAAGCAGACGTCCCCTGGTCAGCCAGAATAATGTCTCCGGGGCGAATAAACGTTTGCAGGGTTCGCCAGAAGCTCTCCTGAGTCAGCGCCCCTTCGATAGTGGGGAAAGAAGAGCTGCTGTGATCCGATGGCGCTCGCGTATCACGTACATGCGTTTTGCACAGCGCTGTCAGCGTTTCAATGGCCTCCCTCATCGGGATACCCGTAAACCAGACGTCGCCGACGCGGGACGCGTGGGGCTGAACCTCTATCGTCTGATCTGGCGTCAGCTGGTGGGTAAACCCGGCTGTGAGCGTATCGGTAAAGCGCGTGCCAATGCACAGCACCGTATCAGCCCCCTCGATTGCCTCTTTGACCGCCGCGGCGCTCGCCGATCCGCTGTAGGTGCCATAAAAACCGCTCTGTCGTTCGTCAAAAATGCCCTTGCCCATCAGCATGGTGGCGTGTGCCATCGGCACCTCTTTCACCCACGTCTGAAGGGCCGCGCGCAAACCGTGGCGCAGCACCAGGAAGTCCGCTAACAGCGCGGTGCGTTTGCTCGTTGACAAACGCTTTTCGGCAGCCTCACGGAACGCTTGCATGCAGGCTGAATCGGCCGGTGCGGAGTTAAGAGTGAGAGCGCTTACAGGGGGCGTAGCGGCTTTTTTCGCCACATCGGCGGGCAGCATCAGGTAGCCCGGACGGCGCTCCCGCAGCATGGTGGTCAGGACTCTGTCAATTTCATAGCAGGCGTTTTGTTCGGTAAGCACCGCCTGTGCAACGGTGATGGGTTCGCTCATGTGGTAGAAATGGCGGAACTCGCCGTCGCCTAAGGTGTGGTGCAGTAACTCTCCTCGCTGCTGCGCCGCCATACCCGGAGCCCCCACAATATGGAGCACGGGGACATGTTCGGCAAAGCTGCCCGCCACACCGTTCATGGCGCTTAACTCCCCAACGCCGAAAGTCGTCAGGAGTGCGGCAAATCCCTTACAGCGGGCATAGCCGTCTGCGGCGTAAGACGCGTTCAGCTCGTTGGCACAGCCCACCCAGCAGATGTCCGGGCTGTCTATCACATGGTCGAGAAACTGCAGGTTATAGTCGCCCGGCACGCCAAACAGATGATCGGCACCGCAATCTGTTAGTCGGTCCAGCAGGTAATCGGCGACGCAATAGGGGGTACGCATATTATAGGTGTCCTTCTGACGTTGACCTCACTCTGAGTATTAAATAAGCGTGAAGGGTGTCCAGAATTGGCGACAATCAGGGGCTGGAAAGAATGCTTTACGAAAAAAGCTGAGCTATGCTCATTTTCTTCAGGTTAGTGTAAACGCATACACTGATTTTTCTTTCCAGCGCCAGAGGTCTCGCTCATGGGTTATCAACCTGACAAAAATCGTTACCAGACAATGCAATATCGCCGCTGTGGACAAAGCGGCCTCAAGCTTCCCGCCATCTCGCTGGGGCTTTGGCATAATTTTGGCGACGCGACGCTGCTCGAAAACAGCCGTCAACTTTTACAGCGCGCCTTCGATTTGGGTATTACACATTTTGACCTTGCTAATAATTACGGCCCACCTCCTGGTTCAGCCGAACGCAACTTCGGGCGCATCCTGCAGGAGGATTTCCTGCCCTGGCGCGATGAGCTAATCATCTCCACCAAAGCGGGCTACACCATGTGGGACGGGCCTTACGGCGACTGGGGCTCGCGTAAATATCTGATTTCCAGCCTGGACCAGAGCCTCAGGCGTATGGGGCTGGAGTACGTTGATATCTTCTATCACCACCGCCCCGATCCACAAACGCCGCTACGTGAAACGATGAAAGCGCTTGACCATGTGGTGCGCCAGGGCAAAGCACTGTACATCGGCCTGTCCAACTACCCGGCAGAACTGGCGCGGCAGGCGATTGAAATACTGGAAGATCTGGGCACGCCCTGTCTAATCCACCAGCCGAAGTACTCCATGTTTGAACGTGCGCCTGAAGAGGGGTTGCTGGACGTGTTGCAGCAAAATGGGGTGGGATGTATCCCCTTCTCTCCCCTGGCGGGCGGACAGTTGACCGATCGCTATCTGAACGGCATCCCGGCAGATTCTCGCGCAGCAAGCGGCAGTAAGTTCCTTAATCCGGAACAGGTCACCGACAAAAAGCTGGAAAAGGTACGCAAGCTGAATGCGCTGGCGGAAAAACGGGGGCAAAAGCTTTCGCAAATGGCACTGGCCTGGCTCCTGCGCCACGATGCGGTGACATCCGTGCTCATCGGCGCAAGCAAAACCGGACAAATTGAAGATGCTGCAGGCATGCTTGAAAATCGTCATTTCTCCGCAGAAGAGCTGAAGACGATAGAAGCGATCCTGTCCAGTTCAGATTAAAAACACTTTTAGCAAAAAGTGCTCTCGTTCATGATTTAGGAGTTGAGGCGATGAAACGAATGTTTACCAACTCGTAAAATTGCGTTAACAGGTCGCACAGCGGCCCCGATCGTGAAGGAGAAGAGTATGTTCAGGTCACTGATTCTTGCAGCGGTACTACTGGCTTCGGCCCCGCTGGTCGCCAATGCGGGCGAAATCACCCTGTTGCCATCGATTAAATTACAAATTGGCGATCGTGATGACTACGGCAGATACTGGGACGGTGGCTACTGGCGCGACCGTGACTACTGGCACCGACATTATGAATGGCGTAAAAACCGCTGGTGGAAACACGATAACGGCTATCACCGTGGCTGGGATAAGCGTAAGGCCTACGAGCGCGGCTACCGCGAAGGCTGGAACGATCGTGACGACCGCCGTGGCGGCAGGGGTCACGGAAAAGGCAGAGGCCATGGTCACGGCCATCACCATTAACAGCTAAAAGGAGCCTCACGGCTCCTTTTTCTTTTACAGTCCTGCTGCTGTGCCTATCAGCAACCACATGTTTAACGCCACCACCACGACCACAATGGCCCACCCGGCGCGTTTCACCCACGTCGAATTCACCAGATCGCCCATCAGCGATTTGTTGCTGGTGAATATCAGTAGCGGCACCAGCGCCAGCGCAATACCGAAACTCAGCAGCACCTGACTCATCACCAGAATGCGGGTCGGATCCAGCCCCATCAGAATTACAATAAAGGAAGGCAGCATCGTTACCGAACGGCGAACCCACAGTGGAATATGGAAACGTACGAACCCCTGCATCACCACCTGCCCGGCCAGTGTCCCCACAACCGTAGAGGAAAGTCCCGCAGCAACCAGGCTTAAACCAAAAATAGTGGCAGCGGCATGGCTCAGCAACGGCTCCAGCGTCAGGTACGCCTGGTCGAGATCGGCAACCCCGGTATGCCCGTTAAAGTGAAACGCGGCGGCGGCAGTCGCCATCATCGCCAGATTCACAAATCCGGCAATGGTCATCGCAATTGCCACATCCCATTTCGAGGCGGAGTAGCGCTCTTTACTCGTCCCGCCGTGCAGATTTTGGGTTAAAGAAGAGTGCAGATAAATTACGTGCGGCATAATGGTCGCCCCCAGCACCCCGGCGGCCAGAAATACGGCTTCAGAGGTGGGTAACGACGGGATCACCATCCCTTTCGTCAACTGCACCAGATTCGGCTGGGAGAAAATCAGCTCAACAATATAGGCGGCAGCGACGAACAGCAGCAGGCCGCCGATGACTTTCTCCAGCGGTTTTTGTCCCCGCCTCTGGAGCATCAAAATAAGGAACGTGGCGATACCGGTCAGCACGGCGCCCTGTAGCAGGGAGACGCCCAGAATAAGCTTAAAGCCGATCGCCGCCCCGATAAACTCGGCAAGATCGGTGGCCATGGCGATAATTTCCGCCTGGACCCAGTAAAACCATACCGCCGGACGCGGATAGTGATCGCGGATTTGCTCCGCCAGGTTTTTCCCGGTGGCAATACCCAACTTCGCGGAAAGCATCTGAATCAGCATCGCCATCAGGTTGGCCCACACCACAACCCACAGCAGCTTATAGCCGAAACTGGCCCCGGCCTGAATATTGGTCGCAAAATTACCCGGATCGATGTAGCCAATCGCGGCAATGAATGCAGGTCCCATTAATGCGAACCGCAGCTTGCGTGCCGCCCTGCCGCTGCTACTCTCTACGCGACTATTCGTCATTTCTGCCTCTGGAAATATAGCCTGTGCTATGTTTTATGCTATCAAAATGAGAATGATTATCAAGTTCATTTGTAATGGTTAACATGATTACTCTGATAGCCAGGGACAATAGACAGGCAGGTGGAGCAAGGTCACAGAATGTGAAAATGCGCAGACATTTGTGAAGCGTAGCACACAAACTTAACTTTTCACTCATTTACCTAACATAACAAAAATGTATTGTTGATCACTATTTTTGAGACTCGTCACAGGATGTAACTATAGTGTGGGCTTGATCTCGTTTTCTTTGTGCTTGTTACATAGAATGTGCACGGAAATTAAACCTGCCTCATATTTGGAGCAAATATGGACCGCGTCCTTCATTTTGTCCTGGCACTCGTTGTCGTTACTGCACTCGCATTGCTGGTCAGCACTGACCGCAAAAATATTCGTATTCGCTATGTTGTCCAGCTGCTGGTCATTGAAGTTTTACTTGCGTGGTTCTTCCTGAACTCCAACGTAGGCCTCGGCTTCGTGAAAGGCTTCTCCGAAATGTTCGAAAAACTGCTCGGATTTGCCAACGACGGGACTAACTTTGTCTTTGGCAACATGAACGATCAGGGTTTGGCCTTCTTCTTCCTGAAAGTGCTCTGCCCTATCGTCTTCATCTCTGCCCTGATCGGGATCCTCCAGCACATTCGTGTTCTGCCGGTGGTTATCCGTGCAATCGGCTTCCTGTTATCGAAAGTTAATGGCATGGGCAAGCTGGAATCCTTTAACGCAGTCAGCTCGCTGATCCTGGGTCAGTCTGAGAACTTCATTGCGTATAAAGATATCCTCGGCAAGATGTCCCGTAACCGCATGTACACCATGGCGGCGACAGCAATGTCTACCGTTTCCATGTCTATCGTGGGCGCGTATATGACTATGCTGGAACCTAAATACGTGGTTGCAGCGCTGGTTCTGAATATGTTCAGCACCTTTATTGTTCTTTCGCTGATTAACCCGTACCGCGTGGATGCCAGCGAAGAGAACATTCAGATGTCAAACCTGCACGAGGGACAGAGCTTCTTCGAAATGCTGGGTGAATACATTCTGGCGGGTTTCAAGGTTGCGATTATCGTTGCCGCGATGCTGATTGGCTTTATCGCACTGATCGCTGCGCTGAACGCCCTGTTTGCGGCCGTACTTGGTATTTCGTTCCAGGGTATTCTGGGCTATATCTTCTACCCGGTCGCCTGGGTAATGGGTGTGCCCGCTCACGAAGCGTTGCAGGTGGGCAGTATCATGGCAACGAAACTGGTATCCAATGAATTCGTGGCGATGATGGATCTTCAGAAGATTGCCAGCACGCTCTCCCCGCGTGCGGAAGGGATCCTGTCCGTCTTCCTGGTCTCCTTCGCGAACTTCTCTTCCATCGGTATTATCGCTGGTGCGATTAAAGGCCTGAACGAAGAGCAAGGTAACGTCGTTTCTCGCTTTGGCCTGAAGCTGGTTTACGGTTCAACGCTGGTGAGCGTCCTGTCTGCCTCTATCGCAGCATTGGTGCTGTAATCCATACCGCTCAATGAAAACCGGGAGCCATCGCTCCCGGTTTTTTTATGTCTCCAGCGCCGTCAGGGGCAGTGGTTTACCAATCAAATAGCCCTGCAAATAATCAACGCCGTATCGCAGCAACATCTCGCGTTGTTCAGCCGATTCCACATATTCAGCCACCACACAAAGCGATTTCGTTTTTGCCATGTTGCAAATGGACTGCACGATCATCGCATCCATGCTGTCGGTGCAGATATCTTTCACGAAGCAGCCATCGATCTTAATGATATCGGCCTCCAGTCGCTTCAGGCGCTCAAAGTTGGCATAGCCGGTACCAAAGTCATCGATAGCAATGCGGAAGCCATAATCCCGCAGCTGCTGGATATTGTTGATGCTGCTTCCCGAGTCAGAGAAAGCCTGTTCCTCGGTGATCTCAATGACGATATCTTGCGGTGCAATGGCGTAGCGTTCAAAAAGCGCGATGATCTCAGCTGCAATCTCGTTCTGCATCAGCGTCAGCGGCATCAGATTAACGGAGAACCGCGTTCCGGCCCGTCCGGATGGATGACTGCGCATCCACATCAGCAATTTTTCCACCACGTTCAGGTCGAATCGGTGGCTCAGGTTGAACTGAGCAATCAGCGGAATAAAGCGGTCAGGGGTGATGATCTCACCATCACTTTCAAGACGCGAAAGGATTTCAAAGTACCCTTCTCCGCGCGCGTTGTGAATTGGCTGCGCGTAAAGATGGAGACCACCGATATCAAGGGCGCGTTTTATACGGGCCAGCATTAGCACCCTGTCAGTCGTATGACCAGAAACATCATCCAGACTGTTGGTTAACGCAAGGACGTTATGCCCGGAACAGGACTGCTCGGACAGCCAGCTCAACTGACCCAGCGTGTGATGCACGCTTTCTCCATTTGGCACTTCCCCCCAGGAGGCACCAAACTCAATGTCGAGCTCAGTCTTGTTCCAGATAATTTTACGGCTGTTCAGATGGTCAACCATAAATTGCAGACGTTCAGCCGTGCCCGGTCCCAGCAAGACCAACATCAGTTCACTGCCTGGTAACTGGAAGAGCTTCTCGTCTTTTTGCAATAACGGCTGCAGCGACGCGGTGATCATCTTTTTACAGTGCACGCGCATGAGGATGCCGTAGTGACGGCTCAGGAATTCCAGATTATCCAGACGCAAGCAGCAGACTTTGGCCTCAGGATGATGCTGTAGAAAAACTTCCAGCGCACGAATGTTAGGCAGACCGGTGAGCGGATCGGTAAGCGCCCTCTCCTGCCACCCCTGTTTCAGCCATTCACTTTTCTGATAGATCTGCGACATGTAAAGCAGGCAGATAGCGAAAGAGATGAGTACCGACAGAATAAAGGAGAGCGAGTGGCCCGATTCAACGCCATTGAGAAAATTATAATTATAGGTCAACAACATGAGCGCTGAGGCTGCCCAGAATAAAGAGATGAGCGCATAGCTCAAACGACCAATACCCAGGGTAAAAAGAATGAAAACGGTCGGCATCAAATAACCCGCAATAAACTGCGACTCAAAAGGCGCGCATAAAATAGCGATCATTGAGACCAACAGCATCAGCCACACAACGATAAATAACGCTTTTTTGTTGCAAAAGAGGGGCTTCACGCTTCGCCGCCAGAATGTTCGGGCATAGCGAGGATTAATAATCATTCTTAATGGATAATAGAACATCATGGTGAAAATCAGGGCGGCGCAAATCAGACTCTGAATATCGATAACGTTATAAATTGCAGAGCCTTCGCCGAAATAGGAGGAGATTGTTACCGGGAAATCAAATAAATACCCCGCCAGATACATCGATAATTTGATGCCCACAGGCACCATAAATCCGAGCCATAAAATACGTATACCAATGTACTTATTCGGCATGCTGTGGCGCCAGCGTTTGCCCAGCATCAAACGGATAACGCCACAAGCGGCGAAGACGGAAAACGTCTGACAACATAATAAAACGATAGATTGTAGCGGGGCTAAATCAAAGTAATAAGCATTAGTAACACTAAAACTTAGCAACAAAGGAATGATTGCCCGTCGTCCAAATAACAACACGATGGCGAGCATGGCGCTTAAGGGCAGCCACGCTAAATAAACATCATTTTCGTTAACGATAGCGCGCGGAGAGATATAACGGGAAAAGGGGATCGCAATCAGGCTTAGCGCCAGGGCAATCATAAATATTTTTACATTATTGTAAATTTTTCTATTCATTAATCCGGGTAATCTATTTAACCATCGTCTTATTGACCGGATCGATAATAGGTTTATTAATTGGACGAATCAAGTTTAGGTCTATTTATGGACTTATTTATTGATTTGGATTGAGGTGAGGTATAGAAAATGACGTTAATTGCAACAAAAACAGTCTAAATATTTTACAAGATATAAAAAACCCCCGTCTGACGACGAGGGTTTAAATTTTGGTGGAGCTAAGCGGGATCGAACCGCTGACCTCTTGCATGCCATGCAAGCGCTCTCCCAGCTGAGCTATAGCCCCACATGTTACTTTACCTACCGTACTCTGTTGGGTTCAGAGTTTGGTGGAGCTAAGCGGGATCGAACCGCTGACCTCCTGCATGCCATGCAGGCGCTCTCCCAGCTGAGCTATAGCCCCATCGTAAAGCTGTCATGTTGACGGGCGGCATAATATGAATTCCGCCGCACAGTGTCAACGGCAAATTCAACCTCAGCCTTTCAACCGCCGAAAAATCATGCAAATGAATCACTTTGCGAGTCTGCTCGCAGCCAGGAGTTAAGCTTGTCACGTTTTCACGTAAAACGGTGCTATAAAATGAACCACTAATTAACCCCACAGATATTCAGGAAATTGTATGATCAAGGAACGAATGACGCCAGAAGAGTTAGCCCTGCTGACTGGCTATAGCCGACAGACCATCAATAAATGGGTACGCAAAGAGGGTTGGATTACATCGCCAAAACCAGGCGTTCAGGGCGGCAAGGCGCGTCTGGTACACGTCAATGAAAAAGTGCGCGACTTTATTCGCAGCGCACGCAGGGTAACAGAGTCGCCGGAAATGCCAGAAAAGGCGTACCACGAAGGCTCGCTTCACGCCCTGCTCCTGACGCTGGCGAATGAAATGACGCCGGATGAGCAAAAGCAGATGACAACTCTGTTACTGCGGGAAGGGATTACCGGATTGTTACAACGCTTAGGGATTCGCGACCAACGCTAATATGAAAAGATTACGCAGCAAAATGACCACGGAAGAGCTGGCGGACAGTCTGGGCGTCGCCCGACAAACCGTTAATCGCTGGATACGACAGAAAGGATGGAAAACGGAGGGTATCAACGGTGTAAAAGGCGGAAGAGCGAGGGTGATATGTATCGATGCGCACGTTAAGGAGCACATCATTAGCCTTCCCGCCATTCGTAACAGTCGGGCTGTTTACCATGTGGCAGAAAGCCCTTCACTCTATGGCGTGGCGACCTCATCCAGCCTGCTTCCACAAATTATCGACTCGCTGGAAAACATGACAACTGTCGAACAGGAACGTTTGCACAAGCTGCTCGCTCGCGAAGGTTTGCAGGGTTTTCTCACGCGTCTTGGTATTGCTGAATAACAGACATAAAAAACGGCAGGTTACCCTGCCGTTATTTGTATTTCACGAGCATTACTGCTGGCTTTCGCGCTCAGCAATAAAGCCCAGCGCCTTGTTGATACGCGCAACGCTACGTGATTTGCCAATGGCATGAACGGTCACGTCCAGCGCCGGAGACTGGCCTGCCCCCGTCACCGCAACGCGCAGCGGCATACCGACTTTACCCATACCAATTTCCAGCTCATCAGCGGTTGCCTGAATCGCGTGGTGAACATTTTCTGCAGTCCATTCGGTAATGGCTTCGAGTTTATCTCGCACCACTTCCAGCGGCTGACGCGCAACCGGACGCAGGTGTTTCTTGGCCGCGTCGGCGTCGAACGCGTCAAACTCTTCATAGAAGTAACGGCAGCTCTCGGCGATCTCTTTCAGCGTTTTGCAACGCTCGCCAAGCAGCTTCACCAGATCCGCCAGTTCAGGGCCCGTACGGGTATCGATGTTTGCCTGCTCAATATGCCATTGCAGATAAGTCGCCACATACTCTGGCTGCATGGTATTGATGTAGTGATGGTTCAGCCACAGCAGTTTGTCAGTGTTGAACGCGCTGGCTGATTTGCTTACCGAGTTCAGAGAGAAAAGCTCGATCATCTCTTCGCGGCTGAAGATCTCCTGGTCACCATGAGCCCAGCCCAGACGCACCAGATAGTTCAGTAGCGCTTCCGGCAGATAGCCGTCATCACGGTACTGCATCACGCTCACCGCGCCATGACGTTTGGACAGCTTTTTACCGTCGTCACCGTTGATCATCGATACGTGCGCATACACCGGTACAGGCGCGTTCAGCGCTTTCAGAATGTTGATCTGACGCGGGGTGTTATTGATATGGTCTTCACCACGGATCACGTGAGTGATTTCCATATCCCAGTCGTCCACAACCACGCAGAAGTTATAGGTTGGCGAGCCGTCAGTACGACGAATGATGAGGTCATCCAGCTCCTTGTTGCTGAATTCGATCGGGCCACGGATTTGGTCATCAAAGATAACAGAGCCATCCTGCGGGTTAGCAAAACGCACTACGCAAGGCTCATCAGCAGCATGCTCGCTGTGGTCATGACGGCAACGACCGTCATAACGCGGTTTTTCGCCTTTTGCCATTTGCTCTTCACGCAGCGCATCCAGACGCTCCCTTGAGCAGTAGCACTTATAGGCCGTGCCTGCGACCAGCATCTCGTCAATTACGGCGTTATAGCGGTCAAAACGTTTGGTCTGGAAGTATGGGCCTTCGTCCCACTCCAGATTCAGCCAGTTCATCCCATCCATAATGGCTTCAATTGCTTCCGGCGTTGAGCGCTCCAGGTCGGTGTCTTCAATACGCAGCACAAACTCACCTTTGTTGTGGCGTGCGAAAAGCCAGGAGTAGAGAGCAGTACGTGCACCACCGACATGCAGATAGCCTGTCGGGCTCGGCGCGAAGCGAGTTTTGATTTTCATGAAATGGCCTTACGTTATAAAGATGCCGGTAATCGGCAAATCCTGGGAAGAAAACAATGGGCAATATTCTATCACTGTGGGCCGATTCCTCAATGTCGATCACTTTATCCGGTTCGAGATTGCTGTTTTTGTTTAGAAATCATGCACCACAGTCCGTTTTGCGATCGTTTTGACTAATTTTACGACGAACGAATAAAAACTTTAGAAAATGCGTTGACTCATTTTCAACTCTCCCTATAATGCGACTCCACACAGCGGGGGTGATTAGCTCAGTTGGTAGAGCATCTCCTTTACACGGAGGGGGTCGGCGGTTCGAGCCCGTCATCACCCACCATCTACTTCGGTAGACTCGCAGTGTAGATAAGAATTGAGATTGGGCGATTAGCTCAGTTGGTAGAGCATCTCCTTTACACGGAGGGGGTCGGCGGTTCGAGCCCGTCATCGCCCACCATTCTCACCTTATCGTAGCAGTTCCGAAATGGGCGATTAGCTCAGTTGGTAGAGCATCTCCTTTACACGGAGGGGGTCGGCGGTTCGAGCCCGTCATCGCCCACCATTTCGGGTCGTTAGCTCAGTTGGTAGAGCAGTTGACTTTTAATCAATTGGTCGCAGGTTCGAATCCTGCACGACCCACCAATGTAAAAAAGCGCCCTAAAGGCGCTTTTTTGCTATCTGCGATATAGCACATCCCCATTGCAGCCAAACCGCTTGTTTTACTCAAGCTCACGCCTTCTTTGCCGATACCTCTATTTTATGGCGAAAAGGATCTCAATATGACAACTCTTAAGCCCGTTTCTCTGTCGGCGATGGAAATCGGCAGCGTAGATAACAGCTCCGGCGGAAACGACATTGCTTCCCAGATCACCCGTCTGACCAAACAGATAACGAAAGTCACTCAGCAACTCAAAGAAGTCGCCATGGGTGATGCCACAGCGGAAGAAAAGCAAAAGCAGCAAGAATTGCTCGAATCTCAGCTGGCCATGTTGCAGGCACAGCTGGCGCAATTGCAGCGTCAGCAGGCAGAAGAGGCGATGCCAAAACAGGAAAGCGGTCAGGCCGTGGCGGAAGGCGTCAATAAACCCTCCGCAGAACATCAGATTGATATCTATATCTGATCATTGGTTTCGTTAAAAAGTGGATCGCGCGTGCGGGCCTCCATCAGACGCCTGGCCTGCATACGCACCACATCCCAGCAGGCGTGTGCCGCGCCGGAAAGTGACCTGTTTTTACGGCGTACCAGCATCAGCTGGCGTTCAATACAGGGCAGGAAACGCTTCACCGTTAAACGACTTCCCTGCGGCAGTGGCAGCGCCAGCGCAGGCAGAACGCTGATCCCAATCCCCGCTTCGACCATGGGGAAGAGCGTGGCAGGATGCCCAATCTCCTGCACAATAGTTGCCTTTACGCCCTGTGCGGCCAGTGCGGCATCTATCAGCGGGCGGCTACCTGATGCATAATCCTGTAACACCAGGTTTGCCCCCTGTAAGGCTTGCCAGGCCACCTGCGACAGCGATGCCAGAGGATCATCATCGCGGCAGAGCAATAAAAAGGGTTCCGAGAGTACCACTTCACATTCCAGGTCGCTTACCGCTCCGGGATCAATAACAATCCCGAAATCCACATCCCCCTGACGAATACTCTCCAGTACCCACTGCTGCGGCCTGTCGTGCAAAACAAAATCGATATCCGGATAGCGGTGATTACTTTCAGCGATGCACTGGGGAATAAGATGCGCCGAAATCGTCTGGCTCGCCGCCACTCTCACGGTACCGGAAAGCTGTTGTCCAAGCCGTCCGACGTCTCTCAGCGTACTGTTCAGTTCATCCAGCAGCCTTTCCAGACGCGTTGCCAGCTGATGTCCCGCTTCGGTGAGCACCACTTCGCGCGTAGTGCGGTCGAGCAGTTTCACGCCGGTTTGAGTTTCCAGCTCTTTCACGCTATGGCTCACCGCCGACTGGCTGAGGCCAATCATCTCCCCTGCCCGACTGAAGCTGTGGGCCTGCGCTACGGTGACGAAAACACGAAGCTGACGTAGTGAATAATTCATCTGTTTAATTCATGAATGGATGCAATAAATCAATTTTATTTCTCAAAGGGAAGAAAGCACAATAGCGGCATCTGTTTTCAGGAGTGATTATGAAACTTTTTCGTATCCTTGATCCGTTTACGCTGACCCTGATTGGTGTCGTCTTGCTGGCCTCGTTCTTCCCGGCGCGGGGCGGTTTCGTTCCGGTCATTGAAGGGCTGACCACGGCAGCCATTGCCCTGTTGTTCTTTATGCATGGCGCCAAACTCTCCCGGGAAGCCATTATTGCAGGCGGTAGCCACTGGCGACTGCACCTCTGGGTAATGTGCAGCACCTTTATCCTCTTCCCTGTTCTGGGCGTGCTGTTTGCCTGGTGGGCGCCGGTGAATGTCGATCCGGCAC
Source organism: Enterobacter sp. CCUG 70166 (assembly GCF_020224095.1). NCBI lineage: Bacteria > Pseudomonadati > Pseudomonadota > Gammaproteobacteria > Enterobacterales > Enterobacteriaceae > Enterobacter > Enterobacter sp. CCUG 70166. The sequence continues at coordinate 44,072 of NZ_NRIQ01000007.1, read as the reverse complement.
TCTATACCGGTTTCCTTTATCTGTGCATTTTGCCGGCCACCGTGCAGTCTGCTATTGCCTTTACCTCGCTGGCTGGCGGCAACGTCGCGGCGGCGGTCTGTTCTGCTTCGGCTTCCAGCCTGCTCGGGATCTTTGTTTCACCGCTGCTGGTCGGTCTGCTGATGAACATGCACGGTGCAGAAGGTAATCTGGAGCAGGTGGGTAAAATTTGTCTGCAACTGCTACTGCCGTTTGTGCTCGGACACTTATCCCGCCCCTGGATTGGGGCGTTTGTGGCGAAACACAAAAAATGGATCGGGAAAACGGACCAAAGCTCCATTTTGCTGGTGGTTTACACGGCCTTCAGCGAAGCCGTGGTGAACGGCATCTGGCACAGGGTGGGTGCAGGATCGCTGCTGTTTATTGTGGTGGTAAGCATTGTTCTGCTGACCATTGTGATCGCGGTTAACGTCTTTGTGGCCCGCAAATGCGGCTTCAATAAGGCCGATGAAATCACCATCGTATTCTGTGGATCGAAAAAGAGCCTGGCCAACGGGATCCCGATGGCCAATATTCTGTTCCCGACGTCGGTCATTGGGATGATGGTACTGCCGCTGATGATTTTCCATCAGATCCAGCTGATGGTGTGTGCGGTACTGGCGCGGCGTTACAAGGCACAGACTGAAAAGCTGGCGCAGGAAGAGACCCGCGCCGCGAAAGTTTAAGGACGTTTCAGGGGCTGCACCAGCTGGGTCAGCCCCTCTGTTTTGATCAGTAATGTGATAGCCATCAGCTCGCCAAGACGCCCGGCAGGAAACTCATCCTTACGGGCAAACCACAGCAGATATTCTTCCGGTAAATCAATCAGCCTGCGGCCCTTATATTTACCGAACGGCATCTCCGTATTGGCGATCTCAACGAGCTGCTCTTTTTCCACATCACTCTCCTAAAAGGCGCATCATTTCCGCTTCATCGATCACCTCGATGCCGAGCTCCTGCGCTTTTGCCAGCTTCGAACCGGCCGCTTCCCCGGCGATCACCAGGTCGGTTTTCTTTGACACGCTTCCCGCCACTTTTGCCCCAAGCGCCACCAGGCGCGCTTTCGCGTCATCACGCGAGAGCTGGCTCAGACTGCCGGTCAGCACCACCGTTTTACCGGCAAACGGGCTGTCGATCTCTTCTGCATTAACCACTACCGGTGCGGGCCAGTGAATGCCCTGTTCCAGTAATTTACCGATCACTTCACGGTTGCTCTCTTCGGCGAAGAAGTTGAAGACGTGGGTAGCGACCACTATGCCAACGTCAGGGACTTTCTGTAGTTCGTCGATGGTGGCTTTCTCAAGAGCCTCCAGCGTGCCGAAATACGCCGCCAGCCCTGCCGCCGTCGCCTCTCCGACTTCACGAATGCCGAGCGCGTAAAGGAAACGGGCAAAGGTAGTATTTTTGGCCGCCTCGAGCGCATTGACCACGTTCTGGGCAGATTTCGGCCCCATACGATCAAGACCGGTCAGCTTACCTGCCGTCAGGGTAAAGAGGTCCGCTGGCGTATGGACATACTCTTTCTCAACTAACTGGTCGATGATCTTGTCACCCATTCCGTCGACGTCCATCGCCCGGCGGGAGACGAAGTGCTTCAGGGACTCTTTACGCTGCGCGCCGCAGATTAACCCGCCCGTACAGCGCGTTACCGCTTCACCTTCCACGCGCTCAACATCCGAACCACATACCGGACAATGGGCAGGAAACTCGATGGCACGGGTATCGGCAGGACGTTCTGATTCCACTACGTTAACCACCTGCGGGATCACATCGCCCGCGCGGCGAATCACCACTTTGTCACCAATTCGCAGCCCCAGACGGGCAATTTCATCGGCGTTATGCAGCGTAGCGTTACTGACCAGCACGCCAGCCACCTGCACAGGCTCCAGACGCGCCACAGGCGTAATCGCACCCGTACGTCCTACCTGGAATTCCACGTCGCGAACGAAGGTCATCTGCTCCTGCGCCGGGAACTTAAAGGCCACTGCCCAGCGTGGCGCCCGGGCAACAAAACCCAACTGTTCCTGCAATGCCAGGGAGTTAACCTTGATCACTACGCCATCAATATCAAACCCAAGCGTGGGACGATCTTCTTCAACCTTGTGATAGAACGCCAGCACCGCCTCTGGAGAGTCGCAAAGCTGCACGCGGTTGCTTACCGGCAAACCCCACTCTTTGAACTGCATTAAACGACCCAGGTGGGTATCCGGCAGGTCACCGCCTTCCAGGATCCCGACGCCGTAGCAGAAGAAAGTAAGCGGTCGCTTCGCGGTGATACGCGGATCGAGCTGGCGCAGCGAACCTGCCGCCGCGTTACGCGGGTTTGCAAACACTTTACCCCCGGTACGACGCGCTTCTTCATTGATCTTCTCAAAGCCCGCCTGCGGAAGGAAAACTTCCCCGCGCACTTCCAGCCGCGCAGGAATGTTATCGCCACGCAGCTTCAGCGGGATCGCACGAATGGTGCGCACATTGGTGGTGATGTCTTCCCCGGTGGTGCCGTCGCCGCGCGTTGCGGCACGTACCATCACGCCGTTCTCATAAAGAATGCTGACGGCCAGACCATCCAGTTTTAGCTCGCAGCACCAGCTCAGATTGTCGACGCTCTTCAGGCGATCCTGCACGCGCTTGTTGAAAGCCAGAAAACTCTCTTCATCAAACACGTTATCCAGCGACAGCATCGGCACTTCGTGGCGCACCTGGCTGAAAGCTCCCAGCGGTTCCGCGCCGACGCGCTGCGTTGGGGAATCGGGCGTAATCAGTTCGGGGTGCTGCGCTTCCAGCTCGCGCAGTTCACGCATCAGGCGGTCATATTCCGCATCCGGCACTTCCGGTGCGTCCATAACATGATAGAGATATTCATGATGGCGAAGCGTGGTTCGCAGTTCAGTAAGTTGTTGTTCGATTGAGTCCATATCGCACCATCAATGAGAAAAACCCCCGACAGGCGGGGGTTGAGGAGGAGTTGAAGTAAACGCGACGATTACGCGTTAGCTTCCTTAACTTCGCGGATGCGGTCCTGATATTCGCGCAGTTTCTGCGGCGTCATCATACGACGCTGATCGTCGAGCACCACACCGCCCACTTCGTCGGCGATGTGCTGAGCGGACTGTAGCATCAGCTTAAAGTTTTGCAGCTCGTCACCGTAGGACGGCACCTGCATAAAGATCGTAACCCCAGGCGTGACGAAATCACCGGTCATTTCCGGGTCAAACGTGCCTGGATTGACCATATTGGCCAGGCTGAACAGCGCCGGACCGCTGCCGTCAGGACTCAGGTGGCGATGGAAAATATTCATGTCGCCGAACTTGAAGCCTGCCTGTTGGATGCTGTTGAGCAGCACGTCACCGTTCAGATGGGTGCCATGATGAGCAGCCACATTCATGATGATTACCGCTTCTTTACGCTGCGGCTTTTCAACAACCGGTTCTGGCTCAACAACAGGCTCTGGCTCAACGCGCGGAGCGGGCTGTGGCGCAGGCGGTGCAGATTCAGGCTGCGGTTGTTCTACCGGCTGCGGCTGTTGCACTGGCTGTGCAGGCTGTTGCACAGGTTGCTGCTGTACAGGCTGTGGCGCAACGGGCTGCTGTTGCACAGGCTGCTGCGACGGATGACGAACAGGTTCTTCCACTGGCGGCGGCGCTGGCTGGCGCGGCTGGGCAGAGGCATACGGTGGTTGATACTGGTGCTGCGGAGCGCGGGGAGCTTCATGCTCTCCATGCGCTGCGCCGGGCGCAGTATTGACCCGATGAACACGAACTTCACCCACGCCGTCGTCGTCAAGACCGTCGATGTCGTCTTCAACGTCATCGTCTTCGCGACTGGACTTCATGGGCTTCAGTGGACGATCGCGAAACATAGAGGAACGCTCTTTACGGCTGGTCCAGAAACCATGTACCAGTAAAGCGATTATGGCGATCGCGCCAACAATGATTAATATCAGACGCAAATCCTGCATCATTATATTCTCTGTTGTTCTAACACCTTGCCACCACGGCAAACATTTACTCACTAAGAGTATTTGCCGTTTACGTCAAGTGCAAGTGTATGCAGAGCATTCACAGCATAAAGATGAACTAAATCGTGCTTTTTGCTGGTTTTTCGAACATTTCCGAACTGGTCATTGGCCCGTAACTGGATAATATAGGCGGGCAATTCCACTGGTTGTGTAAAAAGGAGTACAGCCTGGTATGGTTTCAACATCTTCTTCTGCCCCACGTAGCGGGGTCTGGTACTTTTCTCAGGGCTGGAAACTGGTCTCCCTGCCGGGCATTCGACGCTTCGTTGTTTTGCCGTTACTGATCAACATTATTCTGATGGGGGGCGCGTTCTGGTGGCTGTTCACCAGACTGGAAAGCTGGATCCCTTCCCTGATGAGCTATGTGCCGGACTGGTTACAGTGGTTGGACTACCTGCTCTGGCCGATTGCGGTTATCTCCGTGCTGCTGGTTTTCGGCTATTTCTTTTCGACGATAGCTAACTGGATAGCCGCGCCGTTCAACGGTCTGCTGGCCGAACAGCTGGAAGCGCGCCTGACCGGTGCGGCGCCGCCTGACACGGGCGTACTGGGGATCGTGAAAGATGTCCCCCGCATCATGAAGCGCGAATGGCAGAAGTTTGCGTGGTACCTGCCGCGGGCGATTGTGCTGCTCATCCTTTATTTTGTACCCGGGATCGGCCAGACGGTCGCACCCGTGCTGTGGTTCCTGTTCAGCGCCTGGATGCTTGCTATCCAGTACTGTGATTATCCGTTCGATAACCACAAAGTGCCGTTTAAAGAGATGCGCACTGCCCTGCGCACTCAGAAGGTTGCCAATATGCAGTTTGGTGCCCTTACCAGCCTGTTCACCATGATCCCTTTCCTGAATCTGTTCATCATGCCCGTTGCCGTTTGCGGCGCGACGGCGATGTGGGTGGACTGCTACCGTGCTAAGCACGCGTTATGGAAGTAATGCAAAAATGTGTAAAAGAGGGGTGGCTTATGCCGCCCCTTATTCCATACTGATCCCCATTATTTCCTTGCAGCATATAGATATGCGATTTCCTTACTTCCCCATACCTGTTCAACAGGTATGCTGGGTCGGTATCCCAATTTCATACAGTTAAGGACAGGCCATGAGTAAGATTTATGAAGACAACTCGCTGACTATCGGTCATACGCCCCTGGTTCGACTGAACCGTATCGGTAATGGACGCATTCTGGCGAAGGTGGAATCTCGTAACCCAAGCTTCAGCGTTAAATGCCGTATCGGTGCGAATATGATTTGGGATGCTGAAAAGCGTGGCGTGCTGAAACCTGGCGTTGAGCTGGTTGAACCCACCAGCGGCAATACCGGTATCGCCCTGGCCTATGTTGCGGCGGCGCGCGGCTATAAGCTGACGCTGACTATGCCTGAAACCATGAGTATTGAGCGCCGTAAGCTGCTGAAAGCGTTGGGTGCGAATCTGGTCCTCACGGAAGGCGCGAAAGGCATGAAGGGCGCGATTCAGAAGGCCGAAGAAATCGTCGCCAGCGATCCTGCAAAGTATCTGCTGCTCCAGCAGTTCAGCAACCCGGCCAACCCGGAAATTCATGAGAAAACCACCGGCCCGGAAATCTGGGAAGATACCGACGGTCAGGTTGATGTGTTTATCTCCGGCGTAGGCACCGGCGGTACGCTGACCGGGGTGTCTCGCTATATTAAAGGCACGAAAGGTAAAAAAGATCTGATTACCGTTGCCGTTGAGCCAACCGACTCTCCGGTTATCGCTCAGGCGCTGGCAGGCGAAGAGATCAAACCAGGTCCGCACAAAATCCAGGGTATCGGCGCTGGCTTTATTCCAGGCAACCTCGATCTGAAGCTGATCGATAAAGTGGTCGCAATCACCAATGAAGAAGCCATCTCCACGGCGCGTCGCCTGATGGACGAGGAAGGCATTCTGGCGGGTATCTCTTCCGGTGCGGCGGTTGCTGCAGCTCTCAAACTGCTGGAAGACGAAACCTTTACCAACAAGAATATTGTGGTTATCCTACCGTCTTCGGGTGAGCGTTACTTAAGCACAGCACTGTTTGCCGATCTGTTCACAGAGAAAGAACTGCAACAGTGATGCCAGCATGTTAAAAACGCGTAAAAAAGCACCTTTTCAGGTGCTTTTTTGTGGCCTGCTTCAAAGTTTTACCCCTCCTGGCATTGCTTCACCCCGTTGGGTCTGGTATTTAAACCAGCAATTATTTTGATGCGCGAAATTAATCGGTGAACGAAATAGCGCTGCTGAATCGATTTTATGATTTGGTTCAAGTCTTGCTTTCACTGCATAATGTTTAATGACGATTGAAACGTCAGCGCTAACTATACAGGCTAAAGTTAAGTCGCCAGGCTAGACTTTAGTTCCACAACACTAAACCTATAAGTTGGGGAAATACAATGTTCCAGCAAGAAGTTACCATTACCGCTCCGAACGGTCTGCACACCCGCCCTGCTGCTCAGTTTGTTAAAGAAGCGAAAGGCTTCACTTCTGAAATCACTGTGACTTCCAACGGCAAAAGCGCTAGCGCAAAAAGCCTGTTCAAGCTGCAAACTCTGGGTCTGACTCAGGGTACCGTTGTTACCATCTCCGCTGAAGGTGAAGACGAGCAGAAAGCAGTTGAGCATCTGGTTAAGCTGATGGCTGAACTCGAGTAAGTTTACCGGGTTCTTTTCAATATCAGTCACAAGTAAGGTAGGGTTATGATTTCAGGCATTTTAGCATCCCCGGGTATCGCTTTCGGCAAAGCATTGCTGCTGAAAGAAGACGAAATCGTCATTGACCGGAAAAAAATTTCTGCCGACAAGGTTGATCAGGAAGTTGAACGTTTTCTGAGCGGTCGTGCCAAGGCATCTGCGCAACTGGAAGCGATTAAAACTAAAGCTGGCGAAACTTTCGGTGAAGAAAAAGAAGCCATCTTCGAAGGGCACATTATGCTGCTCGAAGATGAGGAGCTGGAGCAGGAAATCATAGCCCTGATTAAAGATAAAGGCATGACGGCCGACGCGGCTGCGCATGAAGTTATCGAAGGTCAGGCAACTGCCCTGGAAGAACTGGACGATGAATACCTGAAAGAGCGTGCGGCTGACGTACGTGACATCGGTAAGCGCCTGCTGCGCAACATCCTGGGTCTGGCCATCATCGATCTGAGCGCGATTCAGGACGAAGTCATCCTGGTTGCCGCTGACCTGACCCCGTCTGAAACCGCACAGCTGAACCTGAACAAGGTGCTGGGTTTCATTACTGATGCAGGTGGACGTACCTCCCACACCTCTATCATGGCGCGTTCTCTGGAGCTGCCAGCCATCGTGGGTACCGGTAGCGTCACCTCCCAGGTGAAAAACGACGACTATCTGATTCTGGATGCCGTAAACAACGTGGTTTACGTCAACCCAACTAACGATGTGATCGAGCAGCTGCGTTCCGTTCAGGAGCAGGTTGCTACCGAGAAAGCGGAACTCGCTAAACTGAAAGATCTGCCAGCCATCACGCTGGACGGCCATCAGGTTGAAGTGTGCGCTAACATCGGTACCGTACGTGACGTTGACGGCGCTGAGCGCAACGGTGCGGAAGGTGTAGGTCTGTATCGTACTGAATTCCTGTTCATGGACCGCGACGCCCTGCCAACGGAAGAAGAGCAGTTTGCAGCGTACAAAGCGGTTGCGGAAGCGTGCGGCTCGCAGGCCGTTATCGTCCGCACCATGGATATCGGTGGCGACAAAGAGCTGCCGTACATGAACTTCCCGAAAGAAGAGAACCCGTTCCTGGGCTGGCGTGCCGTACGTATCGCCATGGATCGCAAAGAGATCCTGCGTGACCAGGTTCGCGCTATCCTGCGTGCATCCGCTTTCGGTAAGCTGCGCATCATGTTCCCGATGATCATCTCTGTTGAAGAAGTGCGTGCACTGAAGAAAGAGATTGAAATCTACAAGCAGGAACTGCGTGACGAAGGTAAAACATTTGACGAGTCAATCGAGATCGGCGTGATGGTGGAAACACCGGCAGCCGCGACCATTGCACGTCATTTAGCCAAAGAAGTTGATTTCTTTAGTATCGGTACCAATGATTTAACGCAGTACACCCTGGCAGTTGACCGTGGTAATGATATGATTTCACATCTCTACCAGCCAATGTCGCCGTCTGTACTGAATTTGATCAAGCAAGTTATTGATGCTTCTCATGCAGAAGGTAAATGGACTGGCATGTGTGGTGAGCTTGCAGGCGACGAACGTGCTACACTTCTGTTGCTGGGTATGGGTCTGGACGAATTCTCTATGAGCGCCATTTCCATCCCGCGCATCAAGAAGATTATCCGTAACACGAACTTCGAAGATGCGAAGGTATTAGCAGAGCAGGCTCTTGCTCAACCGACAACGGACGAGTTAATGACGCTGGTTAACAAGTTCATTGAAGAAAAAACAATCTGCTAATCCACGAGATGCGGCCCAAATTACTGCTTAGGAGATAAGTCTAATGGGTTTATTTAGTAAACTGTTCGGTGACAAAAGCAATAGCGACTCCGGAACTATTGAGATTGTTGCTCCGCTCTCCGGCGAGATCGTCAATATCGAAGACGTGCCGGATGTAGTGTTTGCTGAGAAAATCGTTGGTGATGGCATTGCTATCAAACCAACTGGCAACAAAATGGTTGCTCCAGTTGACGGTACCATTGGTAAGATTTTTGAAACCAACCATGCGTTCTCTATCGAATCCGATAGCGGTATCGAACTGTTCGTTCACTTCGGTATCGACACCGTTGAACTGAAAGGCGAAGGCTTCAAACGTATCGCGGAAGAAGGCCAGCGTGTTAAAGTTGGCGACCCTGTAATTGAATTCGATCTGCCACTGCTGGAAGAAAAAGCGAAGTCTACCCTGACTCCGGTTGTTATCTCCAACATGGACGAAATCAAAGAGCTGATCAAACTGTCTGGCAGCGTTACCGTGGGTGAAACCCCGGTTATCCGCATCAAGAAGTAATTCTTGCCGCACGGTAAAATGGCGCCTTCGGGCGCCATTTTTGTTTATGCAGGCAGAATAAGCTCGTCGTAGCCTTTCGACTGCGTATAGATCATCACGTCAGTCACCCTGTCGCCCGCCATGCGAATGGCGTCGGCCACGGTTTTACCGCCGACGATACCGATCACCAGCTCCGAACAGAACAGATCCCCCGTCCCTTTCAGGTCCGTCTCAACGCGCGGGTGTGCGCTTACGGTAACGCCCTCCTCGCTCACCAGCACGACGTGGATATTTTGCGGATCGTCAGCCACTGGCGCGCTGGTGATCGCCACCCATTTAAGCGTGTCAGACAGCAGCCCCTGCGCGGCGGCAATGGCGCTCTCCGGCGTACGGCACGGTTTGCCGCTCAGCACTTCCAGCTCAAACACGTTGGGCGTAATGCCCTGGGCCAGCGGGAGCAGGTGCTCACGGTAGGCTTCAGGAATATCCGGCTTCACGTACATCCCGCTGTCGATGTCTCCGATTACCGGGTCGACCAGCACCAGCAGATCGGGATGTTGAACTTTGATCGCCTTCAGCCACTGCGCCAGCAGCACGATCTGGCTGGCGCTGCCCATATAGCCGGTAGTGACCGCTTTTAGCTCGCGCAGGATCTCGCGCTCTTCCAGCGCCTTCAGGTAGCCGCTGAACCACTCGTCCGGGATCACTCCGCCGTAGAAGGTGTCGTAGTGAGGCGTATTGCTGAACAGCACCGTCGGCACGGCGGTAACGTTCAGTCGATGGGTGCGAATATTTGGCACCGCGATGCTGTTTCCCACACTGCCGTACACCACCTGCGACTGAACGGCGACAATATCGGTTTGCTGCGCCCGGGTGTTATCCCGGAATAAAATCATCTCCATGACGCTTAAATCCCCGCCCCCTGCGAATAACTCTCTTCACCAAAGACGCCGGTCGACAGGTAGCGATCGCCGCGATCGCAAATAATCGCTACCACTACTGCACCCGGGTTTGCCTTAGCCACCCGAATCGCCCCCGCTACCGCGCCACCCGAACTGACGCCGCAGAAGATGCCTTCACGCACGGCCAGCTCACGCATGGTATTTTCCGCCTCGCGCTGATGAATATCCAGCACCTGGTCCACAAGCTGCGCATTAAAGATGCCCGGCATATACTCCGCGGGCCAGCGGCGAATGCCCGGAATACTGCTTCCCTCTTCCGGCTGGAGGCCGACAATCGTCACCGGCTGCTCCTGCTCGCGCAGAAAACGTGACACACCGGTGATCGTGCCCGTGGTCCCCATGCTGGAGACAAAGTGGGTGATGCGCCCGCCGGTTTGCTGCCAGATTTCCGGGCCGGTGGTGGTGTAGTGCGCGTACGGGTTGTCCGGGTTATTAAACTGGTCGAGCAGCTTGCCTTCCCCGCGCTCCGCCATCGCTAACGCTAAATCTCGCGCCCCTTCCATACCCTGCTCTTTGCTCACCAGAATCAGCTCGGCCCCGTAGGCACGCATGGCGGCACGGCGCTCCTGGCTCATGTTATCCGGCATCAGCAGCTTCATACGATAGCCTTTCAGGGCGGCTATCATCGCCAGTGCGATACCGGTGTTACCGCTGGTGGCTTCGATCAGCACGTCGCCGGGCTTTATTTCGCCGCGCTTTTCGGCCTGAACAATCATCGACAGCGCCGCCCGGTCTTTCACCGACCCCGCCGGGTTATTGCCTTCAAGTTTGACCCAGATTTCGCTGCCGTTGTCACACCCCATGCGCTGAAGTTTGACCAGAGGGGTGTTGCCGATGGTGTGTTCGAGTGTATTCACGTTTTTTACTCAATAAAAAGCCCGGTAAGCATCACGCCACCGGGCGAAAAACATACTCAATAACCTATCAGGCTGACTCCGCCAGAGCAATATCCTCGCGCGTCTCGATGCGCTCGTTCCCGTGATAAATGCGCGCGTGTTGCAGCCCCACAAACAGGCGTTCCCCCCGGTGCGGCGGCTCGTCGTCACGCATAACCACGGTCAGCGGCTCGGTGTACCAGCCCAGGGGCTGTACCACTAATTGGGTGTAGTGACCTTTAGGGCTAGCTTCCAGCACCTGCACCGGAAGCGGTGAGTCCAGGCTGGTACGGCGGCTGACGTCCACTTCCCACGGGCGCAGGAACAGATCCACCGGCCCCTGGTGCGCGGAGGTATACCCCAGCGGCCAGCGGTGCGCGCCAACGTGGAACTGACCGCCGCGAATAGTACCCTGAAGGCGGTTTACTTCCCCCATAAACTCCAGCACAAAGCGGGTCGCCGGTTCACGCCAGAGTTGCTCTGGCTCGTCAACCTGCTCAATGTTGCCCTGACTCATCACCACCACGCGGTCGGCTACTTCCATCGCCTCTTCCTGATCGTGGGTCACGAAAACGCTGGTGAACTGGAGTTCCTCATGAAGCTGACGCAGCCAGCGGCGGAGCTCTTTACGCACCTGCGCATCCAGCGCGCCAAACGGTTCGTCCAGCAGCAGGATTTGCGGTTCCACGGCTAACGCACGCGCCAGCGCCACGCGCTGTTTCTGCCCGCCAGAAAGCTGTGCCGGGAAGCGGTCCGCCAGATGAGCCAGCTGCACCATCTCCAGCAGTTTGGTCACTTTCGCTTTGATGGCGGCCGCATTCGGACGCTCACGACGCGGCAGTACGGTCAAACCAAACGCGATGTTGTCGAATACCGTCATGTGGCGGAACAGGGCGTAGTGCTGGAATACAAAACCCACTTTACGGTCGCGGGCATGCAAACGGCTTACGTCCGTACCGTGGAAGCGGATATGTCCGCTGGTCTGGTGCTCAAGCCCGGCGATAATACGCAGCAGCGTGGTTTTACCGAAGCCAGACGGCCCCAGCAGCGCCACCATTTGTCCGGAAGGGATATCCAGCGAGATATCATTCAGCACCTGGGTGCGACCAAAAGACTTCTTAATATTGGCAATCTCAATGCTCATTATTTCCCTCCTGATGCTGACGTTTTTCCTGATTCTCTAAACGCCACTGCACCACACTCTTCAAAAACAGGGTCAAAATCGCCATCAGCGTCAGTAACGCTGCGGCAGTAAAGGAACCGACGGTGTTGTAGTCCTGTTCCAGTAATTCAATCTGTAACGGCAGCGACAGGGTTTCGCCGCGAATCGAGCCGGATACCACCGACACCGCGCCAAACTCACCGATCGCACGGGCGTTGGTCAGCACCACGCCGTAAAGCAGTGCCCAGCGGATATTCGGCAGCGTGACGCGGCGGAACATCTGCCAGCCGGAAGCGCCGAGCAGCACCGCGGCTTCATCTTCATGGCTGCCCTGGCTGAGCATCACCGGCACCAGCTCGCGTACCACGAACGGACAGGTGACAAAGACGGTCACCAGCACCATCCCCGGCCAGGCGAACATGATCTGCAGGTCGTGTTCATCCAGCCAGCCGCCCAGCGGGCCATTGGAACCGTAGAAGAGCAGATAAACCAGACCCGCCACCACCGGTGACACCGCAAACGGGATATCCAGCAGGGTCAGCAGCAGCTGACGCCCTGGGAAGTTAAAGCGCGTTACCAGCCAGGCCAGCAATACGCCAAACACCAGATTCACCGGGACGGTGATCAGGGCAATCATGACCGTCAGCCAGATGGCGTGGAGCATGTCCGGATCGGCCAGGTTTTGCAGCGCGGGCATAATCCCTTTGCTGAAGGCCTGAACGAAGATGTACACCATCGGCACGACGAGAATGAATGCGGAGACCAGCACGCCGGTACCAATCAGAAACCATTTGCCCCAGTTGATGCGGGGCGCGTCATAGCGCTTCAATTGCGTAACTTCCGCCATCAGTGACCTACCACACGTCGACCAAAGCGACTTTGCAGAGTGTTAATCGAGAACAGCAGTAGCAGCGACGCGGCAAGGATCACCGAGGCAATCGCACTCGCGGCCGGATAATCAAACTCCTGCAAACGGACAAAAATCATCAGCGAGGTTACTTCGGTTTTCCACGCGATGTTCCCGGCGATAAAAATGACCGCGCCAAATTCACCGAGGCTGCGGGTAAAGGAGAGCGCGATACCCGCCAGCAACGCCGGAGAGAGTTCCGGCAGCACGACCTTGCGAAAACTCTGCCAGCGCGTGGCGCCGAGCGTTTCTGCGGCCTCTTCGTATTCGGGTCCTAACTCTTCCAGCACCGGCTGCACGGTACGTACCACAAACGGGATGCTGGTAAAGGCCATGGCCACCGCGATACCGAGCCAGGTATAGGTCACTTTGATATCAAACTTAGCCAGCCACTCACCGTAAAAGCCGTTCACGGAAAACAGCGACGCCAGCGTCAAACCGGCAACCGCCGTCGGCAGGGCAAACGGCAGATCCATCAGCGCGTCGAGCAGGGTGCGGCCCGGGAAGCGATAGCGAGTTAAGATCCACGCCATCAGCAGGCCAAACACGCCGTTAAAAATCGAGGCCACGAACGCAGACAGCAGGGTGACCTTGTAGGCCGCCACCACCTGCGGGTTAGTAATCACTTCCCAGTACTGGGACCAGCTCATCTCAGCGAGCTGCATCACCAGCGCGCTGAGCGGTAATAACAAAATCAGACAGACGAACAGCAGGCTGGTCCCGAGGCTTAAGGTAAAGCCCGGCAGCACACGTCTGGAGGACACTGCAAACATTACTTACGCCCCGCTGCCAGCAGTTTGTCCAACTCACCGCCGCTGACAAAATGCGTTTTCATGACCTCAGGCCAGGCGCCAAAATGATCTTCCACGCGGAACAGCTCGGTCTGCGGGAATTTGTCTTTCAGCTTGCTCATCACGTCCGGGTTGTTGACACGGTAGTAGTAGTCGGTGATAACGGTTTGCGCCTGCGGGCTGTACAGATAGTTCAGGTAGGCTTTCGCCGCCTTTTCTGTGCCGTTAGCCTTAACGTTTTTATCCACCCACGCCACCGGGAACTCGGCCAGAATGTTCGTTTTCGGGATAACCACTTCGAAGCCCTGCGCTTCGTACTGTTTACGAATATTGTTCACTTCGGATTCAAAGCTGATCAGTACGTCGCCCAGCCCGCGCTCGGCGAAGGTGGTGGTTGCGCCACGACCGCCGGTATCAAACACCTCGACGTTTTTCAGGAACTGGGTCATAAACTGTTCGGTTTTCGCTTTATCGTTACCGTCAGCTTTGTCCGCCGCGCCCCACGCCGCCAGATAGGTGTAACGTGCGTTGCCGGAGGTTTTCGGATTCGGGAAGATCAGCTTTACGTCTGAACGCACCAGGTCGTTCCAGTCGTGGATGTTCTTCGGGTTGCCCTTGCGCACCAGGAAGCCCATGGTGGAGTAAAATGGCGAACTGTTGTTCGGCAGGCGGCTTTGCCAGTTCGCCGGGATCAGTTTGCCTTTGTCGTGCAGGATCTGCACGTCCGTGACCTGGTTGTAGGTCACCACGTCCGCTTTCAGCCCCTGCAAAATGGCCAGCGCCTGCTTAGATGAGCCAGCGTGCGACTGCTTGATGGTCAGCTTGTCGCCGTTGTTCTCTTTCGCCCACTGCTGTTCAAATGCGGGATTAAGGGCGGCAAACAGCTCGCGCGAAACATCATAAGAACTGTTCAGCAACTCGGTTGCCTGCGCCTGCGCCACCAGCAGTAAACCTGCCAGTGCCAGCGATCCTTTTTTCAGTACAGTAACGGCCATTGCGCACCCTTATAAATGTGATGACTATCTTATAGTCATAATATTTATAACGGAGTCTAAAGGAGTAACGGTTTTATATACCGTTTGGTGATTTAGAAGCAGAAAAGGGAATAAGAGGTGCAGGAGAAATTGCCGGGTGGCGCTTACGCTTACCCGGCCTACGAATAGAGAGCGATTTACAACGCCAGCAGGCGCTCAACGGACGGCGCAAAGTAGTAGCCGCCGGTCACCGGGCGGGTGAAGCGCAGCATGGCGTCACGCTTACCGTCGGTATCGCCAAACATGCTCAGCAGCTGCTGTTCGATGTTGTAGAGGCGTGCGCAGTAAGCGCAGAAGTACAGGCCGTGCGTACCGCTCGCGGTGCCGTACGGCAGGCTCTGGCGAACAATCTTCAGCCCCTTACCGTCTTCTTTAAGGTCAACGCGGGACAGGTGGGAAGTGACCGGACGCGCATCGCCGTCAATCTCTTCATTGGCATCTTTGGTACGGCCAATCATCATCTCCTGGTCATGCACGCTCATGCGGTTAAGCTGCCTGAGGTTATGCTCCCAGCGCTGGACGAACACATAGCTGCCGCCCGCGTCCACGCCATCCTTGATTACAGCCACCTCGCGACGCGTCTCTTCCCCGGCCGGGTTTTCGGTGCCGTCGACGAAGCCGCTCAAATCGCGCTCTTCCACCCAGCGGAAACCGTGGATCTCTTCCTGCACGTCGATACTGTCACCAAAGGCCTCAATCGCAGCCTGAGCGACAGAAAAGTTCACGTCGTGACGCAGGGAGAGGATATGGATCAGAACGTCATACTGGGTGGCGGGCGCAAGACCTTTGCCATAAGGAATAAAGTCTTTCAGCTCTTCTGCGCCTTCGCCGCCGCTCAGATGACGCCAGACGGTGCTGCCAAAGGCGACCACCGCGCCCAGATGGGCTTCGGGGAATTTGGCCTGGAAGGTGGCCAGTTTATCAACGAAAACTTTGCTGGCCGCGCGCAGGGCATCCACGTCCCCTTTGACGTTGGCTTCAATCCAAATCGCCGCCCGGCAATGTTCTGGCAAAATGCCACTCTGTACCTGAGACATCGCTCCTCCTGAAATAAAGATGCCACGACAGCGTGGCATTGATGGCGGCTATTATACCTGGATTTCAGCGAGGCGGCTTGCTCAGGCGCAAATTACTGCTGCCAGATAATTTTGCTCACTTTCCACTTTTTCAGGGTGTCGTCAGACGGCATTAACCCTTCCGGACCGTTCCAGGTGCCGCTGAACACATAGCTAATATGCTGGCTGCCGTCGGCCTTACACTCGACCGCCACGCTCTCCTCCGATGGCACACTGGCGCAGTGGCCAAACGCTTTCTGATAGAGTTCGCCAAACGGCGTTCCCACCTTCACGCCACCTGAGGTCGGGATCTCTTCATCCATCACCGCAATGCGGTTGACCGTACCTTTATCGCCGTTGATGACCATTGCCACCTTGTCATCTTTCAACGCTTCGAAATAGCGCACGATGTTGCCGTTCTCGGTTTTCATGCCGCTGCGCAGGCGATAATCACTGCCGATGGCATCCTGAATGGCATCCTGATCCAGCGCCGTCGAGGCGGTGATTTTGCCCACGCCCTGCTCGGTCACTTCCATTGAGGATCCAAACCAGTTCCACGGATAGGCCGCAGACCATTTGATGGATGAGAGCGTGGAACAGCCGGTTAACGCCAGCGGGAGAGCGCATAAAAGTAAACGCAGCGATTTCATTGAGACGTCCTTACGTAGTAAATCAACGCTTGTTGGAGTGCAGTATCGACAAAAAGTGCCGTTTTAATCTGGCTCTTGCGTAAAACAGGCGCGTAAACGGGGATTCGTGACCAGCCACAGCAGCGCGACAATATCCGCCACCACCAGTGCAATCCCGATACCGGAAAGCGGCTCGCCGTACAGCCAGAGCACGGGTTGCCAGACCAGGAGCACAAACTGCGCCAGGATCAACAGCCAGCGAAGCGCGCGCCAGAAGCGCGGAATGGCTTGCCGCCGTCCGCTGCACAGAAACGCCAGGACCGCCGGTACGCCCGGCAGTAACCCCAGCCAGAACGCATCGTGATCGGGATAAAAGAGATTCAGTAACGTATCGCCCTGCCCGCGCGACGCGCCAGCCATCACGAACAGCACCCAGGTGCGGGCCTGCAACAGCAGAACGCACCAGAACAAAAAAGGCAGACGCAGACGACCGTGAACGTCGTAGTCGCCAGGGTGGAACTCAGTACTCTTCATCTTCGATCAGGCGCTTACCCAGCGTCAGTACATCCGCGTGCTCGTAGCCCAGACGTTCATACATGCCCAGCACCACGTCGTTATCTTCCCGGACCATAATCTGGATTTTCGGGCAGCCACGGGCGATCAGTTTCTTTTCCAGACGGTTAAGCAGCGCGTTGGCGATGCCGCGCGCGCGGTATTCCGGGTGCACGCCCAGATAGTAGGCCGAGCCGCGGTGGCCGTCGTACCCACCCATCACCGTCCCGACCACTTCGCCGTTGACCTCAGCGACCAGAAACAGACTGACGTCGTGATTCACCTTCCGTTCGATGTCCATTTCCGGATCGTTCCACGGACGCAGCAGATCGCAGCGCTCCCAAAGGGTGATCACCTCTTCGAAATCTTCCTGGCGAAAAACGCGTATCTCCATGGTATTAACCGCCTTTTCGAGTTTAAAAACAGTGATTATGGCGTGAACAGGGCGTTTAGCCAATAACCGGGGAAAAACTCGCCAAAATTTGGCATAATGTCACTTTGTCACGTATTGAAATGAAAAGTAAAACAATTCTCAATAAGGACTGTCGTAACGGGAAACACGATACGATATAACACCAGGACCCCAATTTTTACAATTCAGGCCGCATGAGCACATTCAAACCATTAAAAGCACTCACATCGCGTCGTCAGGTTCTCAAAGCGGGGCTGGCGGCCTTAACGTTATCGGGTATCGCAAAGCAGGCTCAGGCAAAAGAAGAGAGCACGCTTAAAACCAGTAACGGACACAGCAAGCCGAAAACCAAAAAAGCTGGCGCAAAGCGTCTGGTCATGCTCGATCCGGGCCACGGCGGGATCGACACCGGCGCCATTGGCCGAAACGGGTCGAAAGAAAAACACGTCGTGCTGGCAATTGCAAAAAATGTGCGCGCAATTTTACGCAGCAACGGTATTGACGCCCGCCTGACGCGCACGGGCGACACGTTTATCCCGCTGTACGATCGCGTGGAGATTGCCCACAAGCACGGCGCAGACCTGTTTATGTCCATTCACGCGGATGGCTTCACAAACCCTTCCGCCGCAGGCGCCTCGGTATTTGCGCTCTCCAACCGTGGCGCCAGTAGCGCCATGGCGAAATACCTCTCCGATCGCGAAAACCGGGCGGATGAAGTGGCCGGGAAAAAAGCCACCGACAAAGACCATCTGTTACAGCAGGTTCTGTTTGATCTCGTGCAGACCGATACCATCAAAAACAGCCTGACGCTCGGCTCGCATATCCTCAAACGGATTAAACCCGTGCACCGTCTGCACAGTAAAAGCACCGAGCAGGCCGCGTTTGTGGTGCTGAAGTCACCGTCTATTCCGTCCGTGCTGGTGGAAACCTCGTTCATTACCAACCCGGAAGAAGAGCGTTTACTCGGCACTAAGGCGTTTCGTCAGAAGATCGCGAACGCCATCGCCTCCGGGGTCATCAGTTATTTCAACTGGTTCGATAATCAAAAAGCGCACTCCAGGAAACGTTGATGAAACCGAATGCACAGCTGGTCAAAACTTTCCTGATGCAGCTCCAGGACGCGATTTGCCAGAAACTGACCGCCGCAGACGGCGGTGAATTCCAGGAAGACACCTGGCAGCGCGAAGCGGGCGGCGGCGGGCGCAGCCGCGTGCTGCGTAACGGCGGTATTTTTGAACAGGCGGGGGTCAACTTCTCCCACGTCCACGGTGATGCAATGCCAGCGTCCGCCACGGCGCATCGGCCTGAACTGGCGGGCCGCAGCTTCGAGGCGATGGGCGTCTCGCTGGTGGTGCATCCGCATAACCCGTTTGTGCCAACCAGCCACGCCAACGTGCGCTTTTTCATCGCGGAAAAACCGGGAGCCGATCCGGTCTGGTGGTTTGGCGGCGGTTTCGACTTAACGCCTTACTATGGCTTCGAAGAGGACGCCGTGCACTGGCACACCACCGCGCGCGACCTCTGTCTGCCGTTTGGCGAAGACGTTTACCCGAAATACAAAAAGTGGTGCGATGACTATTTTTATCTGAAGCACCGCGACGAGCAGCGCGGCATCGGCGGGCTGTTCTTTGACGATCTCAATACCCCGGATTTTGATACCGCGTTCAGCTTTATGCGCGCGGTGGGTGAAGGCTTTATCGACGCCTATCTTCCGATTGTCGAACGCCGCAAAGACACCGACTACGGCGTGCGCGAGCGTGAGTTCCAGCTCTACCGTCGCGGGCGCTACGTGGAGTTTAATCTGGTGTGGGATCGCGGGACGCTGTTTGGCCTGCAAACCGGCGGGCGCACGGAGTCCATTCTGATGTCGATGCCGCCGCTGGTGCGCTGGGAATACAGCTACGCGCCAAAAGAAGGCAGCCCGGAGGCTGCCTTGAGTGAGTTTATTAAGGTTCGGGACTGGGTTTAACCCTTACCCCTCACCCCGGCCCTCTCCCCAAAGGGGCGAGGGTGAAAAGACGGCTCAGAGCAGCCCCCTCTCCCCTATGGGGAGAGGATTAGGGTGAGGGGCGAGGGCAATAAATTACAGCGGCTGCGTCTGCGCCTCAACCACCGCCAGCGCCACCATGTTGACGATACGACGCACGGAGGCAATCGGCGTTAACACATGTACCGGTTTTGACACCCCCATCAGTACCGGCCCGACGGTCACACCTTCAGAACTCGACACGCGCAGCAGGTTGTAGCTGATACGCGCCGCTTCCACGTTAGGCATAATCAGCACGTTCGCCGAGCCTTTCAGCGGGCTGTCCGGCATACGTTCATTACGAATACTCTCCACCAGCGCGGCGTCGCCGTGCATCTCGCCGTCGATCATCAGCTCCGGCGCACGCTCGCGCACCAGGTCCAGCGTCTGGCGCATTTTGCACGCCGCCGCGGATTTGGATGACCCGAAGTTTGAGTGCGACAGCAGCGCCACTTTCGGCTCGATACCAAAGCGGCGCACGGTTTCCGCCGCCATCACGGTGATTTCCGCCAGTTCGTCCGGGGAGGGATCGTCGTTGACGTAGGTATCGGCGATAAAGGTGTTACCGCTTGGCAGCAGCAGCGCGTTCATTGCGCCGGCAGTATGGACGCCCTCGCGATAGCCGAAGATCTCCTGTACCACGCTGAAATGCTCATGGTACTCGCCGATGGTGCCGCAGATCAGCGCATCCGCCTCACCGCGATGAACCATGATCGCGCCGATCACCGTGGTGTTGCTGATCACCGCCCGCTGCGCCTGCTCCTGGGTGATCCCGCGACGCTTCATGATCGAATAGTATTCGTTCCAGTACTCTTTGAAGCGCGGATCGGATTCGTTGTTAACGATCTCAAAGTCCACGCCCGGCTTTATTTGCAGGCCGAGCTTCTGAATACGCATCTCGATCACGCTCGGACGACCAATCAGGATCGGTTTCGCCAGCCCTAAGGTGATCAGCTCCTGCGTGGCATGCAGCACGCGCGCCTCTTCCCCTTCCGCCAGCACCACGCGCTTCGCGTCGGCGCGCGCCTGGGAGAAGATCGGCTTCATAAACAGGTTGGTTTTGTAAACGAACTCGGTGAGCTTATCGACGTACGCGTCGAAATCCTGAATCGGACGCGTCGCCACGCCGGAGTCCATCGCCGCTTTGGCCACCGCTGGCGCGATCTTCACGATCAGACGCGGGTCAAATGGTTTAGGGATGATGTAGTCGGGGCCGAAGCTCAGATCCTGATCGCCGTAGGCGGAGGCCACCACTTCGCTCTGCTCGGCGTGCGCCAGCTCTGCGATAGCATGAACGGCAGCCAGCTTCATCTCTTCGTTGATCGCCGTGGCGCCGACGTCCAGCGCCCCGCGGAAGATGAACGGGAAGCAGAGCACGTTGTTCACCTGGTTCGGGTAGTCCGAACGTCCGGTGCAGATGATAGCGTCTTCACGCACCGCCTTCGCCAGCGGCGGCAGAATTTCCGGCTCCGGGTTCGCCAGGGCCAGGATCATTGGCGCGCGCGCCATCTTCTGCACCATCTCCTGGGTCAGCACTTTCGGGCCTGAACAGCCGAGGAAAATGTCAGCACCGTCAATCACGTCTTCAAGCGTGCGCTTGCCGTCGTCTTCCACCGCATAGGCCGCCTTGGTTTCCGCCATGTTTGGCTCGCGGTCTTTGTAGATCACGCCCTTGGAGTCGCAGACCACAATATTGTGCTTCTGCATGCCCAGCGCCACCAGCAGGTTCATACAGGCGATGGCCGCGGCGCCTGCGCCGGAGACCACCATGCGCACGTCGGAGAGATTTTTCTCTACCACGCGCAGGCCGTTAAGAATGGCGGCGGTACTGATAATCGCCGTGCCGTGCTGGTCGTCATGGAACACGGGAATGTTCATACGCTCGCGCAGCTTCTGCTCGATATAGAAACATTCCGGCGCTTTGATGTCTTCCAGGTTGATGCCGCCGAAGGTCGGCTCCAGCGCCGCCACCACGTTGATGAATTTATCCGGATCCAGTTCGTCCACTTCGATATCGAAGACGTCGATACCGGCAAATTTCTTAAACAGAACGCCCTTCCCTTCCATCACCGGCTTACCAGCCAGCGCACCGATGTTCCCTAACCCCAGCACCGCCGTACCGTTAGAGATAACGGCCACCAGGTTGCCGCGCGCGGTGTATTTGTACGCTGCCAGCGGATCTTTTTCGATTTCCAGGCACGGAGCAGCCACGCCCGGCGAGTAGGCCAGCGCCAGATCGCGCTGGGTCGCCAGCGGTTTGGTCGGGGATACCTGGATTTTACCCGGAACAGGAAACTCGTGAAAATCGAGAGCGCTTTGTTTTAACTGATCATCCATCTTGTTATTCCTTTCACGTTTCGGTCAAAAAGGGTGATGTCGACGTTCCTATGCACACCCTGGTGTGCCGCATAGTATCGCCGCAGGCAGGCTCCTAAACTTTGAAGGCTGCCAAACTCTCACCATTGCAGAATAAAAATTGTTATCAATTTATAACAGCCATGTTACCCGTCTCAGAAAGCAATGCCTCCCCCGTCTGCTATGCTTTTTTGTTAAGTCCATCATGATTTTCTCAGAAGTGTGAACTAACGCACTCGACTAACTCTTTTATTTCCAAGGAGTAATTATGAACCAGCTAGACGGCATCAAACAATTTACCACCGTGGTTGCAGACAGCGGCGACATCGAGTCGATTCGTCACTACCAGCCGGAAGACGCGACCACCAATCCCTCTCTGCTACTCAAGGCGGCCGGTCTTGCGCACTTTAGTCACCTGATTGATGACGCCCTTGCCTACGGCAAACAGCGCGGGAAAACGCAGGAACAGCAGGTCGCCGAAGCCAGCGACAAGCTGGCGGTCAATATCGGTGCGGAAATTCTTAAAAGCATACCGGGGCGCGTCTCTACCGAAGTGGACGCCCGCCTCTCGTTCGACCAGGAAAAAAGCATTAACAAGGCCCGCCGCATAGTGGAACTCTACCAGGAGCAGGGGATCGATAAGTCACGCATTCTGATCAAGCTTGCGTCTACCTGGGAAGGCATCCGCGCGGCGGAAGTGCTGGAGAAAGAGGGGATCCACTGCAACCTGACGCTACTGTTCTCCTTCGCCCAGGCGCGTGCCTGCGCCGAAGCGGGCGTGTTCCTGATTTCACCGTTTGTCGGGCGTATCTACGACTGGTATCAGGCGAAACAGCCAATGGATCCGTACGTGGTGGAAGAAGATCCTGGCGTAAAATCGGTGCGTAATATCTACGATTATTACAAGCAGCATCGCTACGAGACCATCGTGATGGGGGCCAGCTTCCGCCGCACCGAGCAGATCCTGGCGCTCGCGGGCTGTGACCGTCTGACCATCTCTCCTGACCTGCTGAAAAAGCTTCAGGAGAGTGAAGAGACGGTGATCCGCAAGCTGGTACCGACCTCTACCGTTCTGCCAAAACCGAAACCCATGACCGAAGCGGAATTCCGCTGGGAGCACAATCAGGATCCAATGGCCGTGGAAAAACTGGCAGATGGCATCCGCCAGTTCGCCGTCGACCAGCGCAAACTCGAAGATCTCCTCGCCGCCAAACTTTAACCTTGCCACGGAGTGAACTATGTCCCGTAAAGAGCTCGCCAACGCCATTCGCGCCCTCAGCATGGATGCCGTACAAAAAGCCAATTCCGGCCACCCTGGCGCCCCCATGGGTATGGCTGATATTGCCGAAGTGCTGTGGAACGACTTCCTGAAGCACAACCCGACCGATCCGACCTGGTACGATCGCGACCGTTTTATTCTCTCCAACGGTCACGCCTCGATGCTGCTCTACAGCCTGCTGCACCTTTCCGGCTACGACCTGCCGCTTGAGGAGTTAAAAAACTTCCGCCAGCTGCACTCCAAAACGCCGGGCCACCCGGAGATCGGCTATACGCCGGGTGTTGAAACCACTACCGGCCCGCTGGGCCAGGGGCTGGCGAATGCCGTCGGCCTGGCGATTGCAGAGCGTACGCTGGCCGCGCAGTTCAACCAGCCCGACCACGAGATTGTCGATCACTACACCTATGTCTTTATGGGTGATGGCTGCCTGATGGAGGGGATCTCCCACGAGGTCTGCTCGCTGGCGGGCACCCTGGGGCTGGGCAAGCTGATTGGCTTCTACGATCACAACGGCATCTCCATTGACGGGGAAACCGAGGGCTGGTTTACCGACGACACGGCAAAACGCTTTGAAGCCTATCACTGGCACGTGGTGCACGAAATCGACGGTCACGATCCTGAGGCGGTGAAAAAAGCGATTCAGGAAGCGCAGAGCGTAAAGGACAAACCGTCCCTGATCGTCTGCCGCACCACCATCGGCTTCGGCTCGCCGAACAAAGCGGGTAAAGAAGAGGCGCACGGCGCGGCGCTGGGTGAAGAGGAAGTGGCGCTGACCCGCCAGAAACTGGGCTGGAAACACCCGGCCTTTGAGATCCCAAAAGAGATCTACAGGGCCTGGGATGCTCGCGAAACAGGTGAAAAAGCGCAGCAGGCCTGGAACGAGAAGTTTGCTGCCTACAAAAAAGCGTATCCGGAGCTGGCGGCCGAATTTAACCGCCGCATGAGCGGTGGCCTGCCGGAAGACTGGGAAGAGAAAACTCAGGCGCTGATTGAAAACCTGCAATCTAGCCCGGCGAAAATTGCCACCCGTAAGGCGTCACAAAACACCCTGAACGCGATTGGCCCTGTCCTGCCCGAACTGCTGGGCGGCTCGGCGGATCTGGCGCCAAGTAACCTCACCATCTGGTCTGGCTCTAAATCCCTGAAGGAAGACATTGCCGGAAACTATATCCACTACGGCGTGCGCGAGTTCGGGATGACCGCCATTGCCAACGGTATCGCCCACCATGGCGGCTTCGTGCCGTACACCGCCACCTTCCTGATGTTTGTCGAATATGCCCGTAACGCGGCGCGTATGGCGGCCCTGATGAAGGCGCGGCAAATCATGGTGTATACCCACGACTCCATCGGACTGGGTGAAGATGGGCCGACGCACCAGGCGGTAGAGCAGCTGGCGAGCCTGCGCCTGACGCCAAACTTCAGTACCTGGCGTCCGTGCGATCAGGTTGAAGCGGCTGTGGGCTGGAAGCTGGCCGTAGAGCGCCATAACGGACCCACAGCGCTGATCCTGTCGCGCCAGAACCTGGCGCAGATCGAGCGCACGCCGGAGCAGGTGAAAAATATCGCCCGCGGCGGGTACATCCTGAAAGACAGCGGCGGTAAGCCGGACGTGATCCTGATTGCCACCGGTTCAGAGGTGGAAATCACGGTAAAAGCGGCCGAGAAACTGACCGCCGAGGGTCACGCGGTGCGCGTGGTTTCCCTGCCTTCAACGGATATCTTTGATGCCCAGGATGAGGCATACCGCGAATCGGTGCTGCCTTCAAACGTCGCGGCGCGCGTGGCGGTTGAAGCTGGCATTGCCGACTACTGGTACAAATATGTGGGTCTGAAAGGGGCGATTGTCGGCATGAAGGGTTACGGTGAATCCGCCCCGGCCGATAAGCTGTTCCCGTACTTCGGCTTTACCGTTGAGAACGTGGTGGAGAAGGCGCTGAGCGTGCTGTAGTGCAGTCTTCGTGCCCGGTGGCGGCTACGCCTTACCGGGCCTACAAATCGTAAAACGTAGGCCCGGTAAGCGACAGCGCCCTACCTTGTGATCCACAGCGTGGGCCAGGCATCTGGCCCATTCCAGTTATCGCAGCTTGGCTCTTCCGCGTAGCGCACCAGGCGGAAGCGCTGGCCGTTAAAACGCCAGCGGGTCTGGATCCCACAGTCGCCAATCCCGCGTCCCAGTGCCAGCGTGGTCAGCTCGCGCGTTTTTTCATCGAAGCTGGCATTCATCAGCTCCATGTCGCTACTCTGGCTGGAAGGGGTAAACGGCAGGCGCAATCTCACGCTTCTGGCAGCAAACGGTTTTTTACGCGACACCAGCCATGCCAGATCGACGGTGTTGTACGCCCCCGCCTCACAGCTGATGATCATCAGCGCTTTGTCATCGGTCAATGCGGTCACGCGCACTTCACGTCGGTTCGGATCGAGGGAGCACTGGCTGTGGTTCATGCGCCAGGTACCGTAATCCAGCAGATCGTTAAGTTCGTTATGCGTCAGCGGCGTTGGCGTGGGGTTCACCACTGCCACCTTTTTTAATGCCGGCGCAGGCGGCACGCTCAGCGGTGGACTATCCCCTTTTTTAATCCATGCCGTTTCACTTCCGACGCGTTTTTGCTGGGCATCAATAAACAGCAGCGCCGCTTTCAGACCGGCCAGAGAGATTGTCTGCTTCCCCCCGCGCAGGGTCAGCGCCTGCCCTTCCTGAATGGTTTTCAGAAACGTGGTGATGGTGCCCGTATCGTCTGTTTTAAGATGCCAGGGGGTTAACTGCCAGTGTTGCGACGTGAGCTGAAGCGGCACATTGTCGAGCAGCAGGCGCGGGGCAATGTCAGGCTCTTTCACCGGAGGCGTCGAAAGACCGCCGAGATCGATGCGCAGGCTGGCGTCCGTTTTTGCTCCCGCACTGCGGCTCAGCGTCATGACCAGACCGCGATGCTCGCCGGTGTTGCGCGCTACGCAGAAATTCTGGTTATTGCAGGTCACCTGCCAGTCTGAAAAAGACTGCTGCGCAGGCGCAGCCCACACCAAAGGTGCGGGAAGCACGCAAATGAAGAAGAGAAGAAAAACGCAGTAGCGCATGAACGGCACAGCCCCGGAAACGAATAGGTCAATCTGGGGCGTATCTTCGTGCCCTGGGCGGGCTGGCTCAATCGGATTTATCGGATAGATTTATCTGAAATACAACTTATCACGCTACCGACGCAGCATTCATCAAACCGCTGGTTTGCAGATACTGCAACAGGATCACCGCTTTACCGTCGCGGATCTCGCCGCTTTTCACCATGTCGACAGCCTGAGCGAAAGGCATTTCCAGCACTTCAATGTCTTCATCGTCCACGCCACCGCCCCGGTGCGTGCGCTGGGCATCGGTGTACTCCGCAATGAAGAAGTGAACCAGCTCGGTAACCCCGCCAGGGGACATAAACAGCTCAAAGACTTTCTGCACCGCCCCCACCTCAAAGCCCGTCTCTTCAATGGCTTCTTTGCGGATACACACTTCCGGCTCATCGTCGTCCAGCAGACCTGCACAGGTTTCAATCAGACGTCCGTCCGCGTTGCCATTGACCCATGTCGCGATGCGAAACTGGCGGATCAGCACCACGCTTTGCTTTTCACGGTTATACAGCAGAATGGTTGCACCATTGCCCCGGTCGTAGACTTCGCGTTTATGGCGAATGACGTCCCCGCTCTTACGGGTGAGATCGTAAGTGATGTTACGCAGGACAAAGTAATTTTCAGAAAGGATTTTGTCTTTAATAACGGTAATGTTCAGGGACATACGGGCTCCACGGCAAAATGAGTCTGTTTATACTACGCCGTGATGCCCGCTTTGTCGCCCGTCTGCGTTAATGCATGTTGCGCGGCGGCACGCCAAGCCAGTCCATGATCCCCTGCGCGGCATGGCGCCCTTCCGCCATCGCGGTGACCACCAGATCTGCACCGCGTACCGCATCACCGCCAGCAAAAATCTGCGGATTCGAGGTCTGGTAACGATAACGGCTCTCCACGGAGGCCCTGATGCGCCCCCAGTCGTCGGTGTCGACGCCCTGCGCCTGAAGCCACGGCATGGCGTGCGGATTAAACCCAAACGCCATGATCACCGCATCCGCTGGCATGACAAACTCACTGCCCGCCACCGGGACAGGACGACGCCGCCCCTGCGCATCCGGCTCGCCCAGACGGGTGCGCAGCATCCGGATACCCTTGACCTTCCCGTCGTCATCCAGCGTGAGCTCAACCGGCTGGACATTAAATTCAAACGCCGCGCCCTCTTCTTTCGCGTTTTTAACCTCTTTCTTTGAGCCCGGCATGTTGGCCTCGTCCCGCCGATAGGCGCAGGTTACTTTCGCCGCGCCATGTCGCAGCGCGGTGCGCACGCAGTCCATCGCCGTATCGCCCCCGCCCAGCACCACCACGTTTAACCCCTGCGTGTCGATAAACGGCTCGTCTGCGGCAGGGTCAAGACCCATCACGTTCCGCGTATTTGCCACTAAAAACGGCAGCGCGTCGTACACGCCCGGCGCGTCTTCATGAGGGATACCTGCTTTCATGGAACGATAGGTCCCTACGCCGATGAACAGGGCATCGTAGTCGTTTTGCAGTTGGACCATCGACACGTCTTTTCCCACCTCGCAGTTCAGCTCGAAGCGGATACCCATCGCGCTGAATATCTCTCTGCGCCGCGCTAACAGGGATTTATCCAGCTTGAAGGCCGGAATACCAAAGGTCAGCAATCCGCCGATTTCTGGATGGCGATCGTAGACCGTCACACCGATGCCGCTGCGCACCAGTACGTCGGCACAGGCCAGCCCTGCCGGACCGGCACCAATGATGGCGACGCGCTTACCGACCGGTGTAACGTGGCTGACGTCCGGCGTCCAGCCCATCGCCAGCGCCCGATCCGAGATATATCGTTCGATATTACCGATGGTTACCGCCCCTGACGCATCCCGCAGGGTGCAGGCGCCTTCACATAATCGATCCTGTGGACAGACGCGGCCGGTAATTTCCGGTAAACAGTTAGTCTGGTGAGAAAGCTCAGCCGCACCGATGATATCCCCCGCCCTGATCCGCTCAATCCACTGCGGAATATGGTTATGCAGCGGGCAGGTCCACTCGCAAATGCTGTGGTCGCCACATTTCAGGCACCGGGATGCTTCGCGCTGCGCCTGTTCCGGGCGAAACGGCAAGTAGATCTCGTTAAAATGGCCGGCGCGCGCGTCGGGGCTGAGCTTATCCGGCTCACCGCGCGCCGGGGTATTTTGCATCTGTTGCCGTTTGGTTTGCGGAGGGACTGACTGAACCGCCTCGCTGTGCCACGGCAGCGCGTCCAGCCTTGCGCTGCGCTGTCGGCGCTGTTTAACCAGCTTATCCAGCACGGCTGGGGTGGCGAGCGTAAGCACCTCCGCCGGGCAGTTTTCAACGCAGGCCGGGCCTTGCGGCCTTTCCAGGCAGAGGTCGCATTTGTGCGCCGAGGCCTTTACGCTGTCGTTTTCAAGCGGGGTGATCAGCATGTCCATCGTGCCAAACGGGCAGGCCACCACGCAGGCTTTACAGCCGATGCATTTTTGTTGATTGACCTGTACGCTGTCGCTGTGTTGCGTGATGGCTCCGTTCGGGCAGCTTTGCGCGCAGGGCGCATTTTCACAGTGGTGGCAGGTCACTGGGCTTTTTCGCAAGCCAGAGGTAAGGACCGTAATGCGGGGATGAAAATGGCGCTCGCTCAGCGCGTGCTGCTCCCCGTTGTGCGCCATCACACAGGCAACTTCGCAGGCGCGACAACCGATACACTGTTGAGCGTTGGCCATAATAAAACGATTCATAACAACACCTGTTTTTGGTTCAATAACCTTATTCTTTCTATTGTTATCGTATTTACCCACAGCGGCATGGCGACGCAATGTTCAAATGCCCAGGAAGGCGAACTATTTCCAGTGAACCTGTGGCAGATCAATTTAATTCAGGAAGCTGATGAGTGACCGTTAAACGCCCCGTATCGGGAAGCCTGGCTCGGGCTTTCTTTTCGATGATTGTCTTGTCCGTTCTGATCAGCGCCATTGCGCTGGTTACACTCGCCAGCAGCCAGCGCGACGCCGAGGCGATTAACATCGCCGGATCGCTGCGCATGCAGAGCTACCGCCTGGGCTACGAAATGCAGCGCGCCAGCCCGTCACTGGCAGAGCACCGCGCGGTCTGGCAGAAAACGCTGAGCGCGCCTGCGTTGCAGAAGCTAAACCGCTGGTATGTGCCAGAGGACGTCAAACAGCGTTACCAGCAGTTGCAGCTTGGCTGGCAGGAGATGGACACGCGTATCGCCAGCGGCGATACCGGGTGGTATCAGAGCCACATAGAGGATTTCGTGGGCCGGATAGATGCCTTTGTGCTGGCGCTACAGCACTACACCGAACATAAGATACAGCTGGTGATTTTCATGTCGCTGACGGGCGGCCTGGGCATCCTGCTGCTGGCGGTGATGACCCTGCGGCGCATCCGCCGTCAGGTTGTGCTGCCGCTGAATAATCTGGTGGCAGCGAGCGAGCGTATCGAACAGGGGCAGTTCGATACCCCCGCGCCGGATATTATGCTTCCCAACGAGCTGGGCCAGCTTTCCCGCGCCTTCAACCATATGTCGGCGGAATTACACACCCTGTACCGTTCCCTGGAGCACTCCGTTGCCGAAAAAACCCGCCACCTGAATGAAGCGCATCAGCAGCTTGAAATGCTGTTCAAATGCTCACAGGCGTTGAATACCGGGCAGATAGACAGCCACTGCTTCCGGCATATTTTGCAAATTGTGCATGACTATACGCAGATGAATTACCTGCAATTGCGCACCAGTGACGACTGGCAGCTTTACGAAGGACAGGAGTCCCCGGGTGAGAAAATGCACAATTTACCGGTATTAATGCAGGACACCCTGTACGGCGAACTGCGCTGGCAAAGCGCGACCGGGGATGTTCCGCTGCCGCTCATGGAAAGCGTGGCGACGATGCTGGGCCGGGGGCTCTATTTCAATCAGGCGCAGAAACATTATCAGCAGTTGCTGCTGATGGAAGAGCGCGCCACCATCGCGCGCGAGTTGCATGATTCGCTGGCGCAGGTGCTCTCCTATTTGCGTATTCAGCTTACGCTGCTGAAGCATGCCGTGCCGGGCGACAATGCCCCGGCGCAGACCATCATTACGGACTTCTCCCGCGAGCTGAATAACGCCTGGCATCAGCTACGCGAGCTGCTCACCACCTTCCGCCTGACGCTCAACCACGCCAATCTTCCTGCCGCGCTACAGGAGTCTCTCGACGGTTTGCAAAGCCAGACCAGCGCGAAGCTGGTGCTCGACTGCCGTCTCTCATCGCTGGCACTGGACGCGCAAAAACAGGTGCACCTCTTACAGATTGTGCGTGAGGCAGTGCTGAATGCGATTAAACATGCCGACGCCAGCGAGATTGTGGTCAGCTGCGTCACCACCGCGGACGGTACTCACACGGTCACGATCCGTGACAACGGTATTGGTATCGGCGACGCCAGTGAACCGCCGGGGCATTACGGGCTGAATATCATGCGCGAACGCGCGGGACGGCTCGGCGGAACATTACACTTTTCTCAGCCGCCACAGGGCGGTACACAGGTCAGCGTGACGTTCCGGACACCTACGGCGCAGGCTGAAAAATAGCGGGAAAGAAGGCGCGCTGAAAAAAGCGCATGATAATTTACATTATCTCCTTTATTTCTCCACGTTTGACCTGGGCCTTACCGCTAAAGTTAGGCGGGCAATAAACAATAATGACGTGCAGCAAAACGAGGTCACATTTTAATGGCGAATTTTTTCATCGATCGCCCCATTTTTGCCTGGGTGCTAGCAATCCTGTTGTGTCTGACGGGTGTCCTGGCGATTACTTCCCTTCCTGTTGAGCAATACCCCGACCTCGCCCCCCCTAACGTGCGTATCACGGCGAACTACCCTGGCGCCTCGGCACAGACGCTGGAAAATACCGTCACGCAGGTTATCGAGCAGAACATGACGGGTCTTGATAACCTGATGTACATGTCCTCGCAGAGCAGCGCCACGGGCCAGGCGACGGTAACCCTGAGCTTTACGGCGGGCACGGATCCGGACGAAGCGGTGCAGCAGGTGCAAAACCAGCTGCAATCGGCCCTGCGTAAACTGCCTCAGGCGGTGCAGAACCAGGGGGTGACCGTGCGTAAGACCGGTGACACCAATATTTTGACCATCGCGTTTGTTTCAACCGATGGCTCGATGGATAAGCAGGACATCGCGGACTACGTCGCCAGTAATATTCAGGACCCGCTCAGCCGTATCAACGGCGTGGGTGATATCGACGCCTACGGCTCGCAGTATTCCATGCGTATCTGGCTGGATCCCAACAAGCTGAACAGCGTGCAGATGACCGCCAAAGATGTCACCGACGCTATCGAATCGCAGAACGCTCAGATTGCCGTGGGGCAGCTCGGTGGTACGCCGTCCGTGGATAA
Source organism: Enterobacter sp. CCUG 70166 (assembly GCF_020224095.1). Lineage (NCBI taxonomy): Bacteria > Pseudomonadati > Pseudomonadota > Gammaproteobacteria > Enterobacterales > Enterobacteriaceae > Enterobacter > Enterobacter sp. CCUG 70166. Next base: position 12,570 of record NZ_NRIQ01000007.1, on the reverse strand, counting down.
CCAGGCGCTTAACGCCACCATCAACTCCCAGTCGCTGCTCCAGACGCCTGAACAGTTCCGCAATATTACTCTGCGCGTGAATCAGGATGGTTCCGAAGTGCGTCTGGGGGATGTCGCCACAGTGGAAATGGGGGCGGAAAAATATGACTACCTGAGTCGCTTTAACGGCAATGCCGCGTCCGGCCTGGGGGTGAAACTGGCCTCCGGTGCCAACGAAATGGCGACCGCGCAGCGGGTATTAGAGCGTCTGGATGAGCTGTCGCATTACTTCCCGCACGGACTGGAGTACAAAGTCGCCTACGAAACCACCTCATTCGTAAAAGCCTCCATCGAAGATGTGGTGAAAACCCTGCTCGAAGCTATCGCGCTGGTGTTCCTCGTGATGTACCTGTTCCTGCAAAACTTCCGCGCCACGCTGATCCCCACCATTGCGGTGCCGGTGGTGTTGCTGGGAACCTTTGCGGTGCTGTATGCCTTCGGTTACAGCATCAACACCCTGACCATGTTTGCCATGGTGCTGGCCATCGGCCTGCTGGTAGATGATGCCATCGTGGTGGTGGAAAACGTCGAGCGCATCATGAGCGAGGAAGGGCTTTCGCCCCGCGAGGCCACGCGTAAATCGATGGGGCAAATTCAGGGTGCGCTGGTCGGTATCGCCATGGTGCTGTCGGCGGTATTTATCCCGATGGCGTTTTTTGGCGGCACTACGGGCGCGATTTATCGCCAGTTCTCGATCACCATCGTCTCTGCGATGGTGCTCTCCGTACTGGTGGCGATGATCCTTACCCCTGCTCTGTGCTCGACGCTGCTCAAACCGCTGCATAAGGGCGAACACCACGGTCTAAAAGGCTTCTTCGGCTGGTTTAACCGCATGTTTAACCGAAATGCGGCGCGCTATGAAGCGGGCGTGGGTAAAGTACTGCACCGCAGCGTGCGCTGGATGGTGGTCTATGTCCTGCTGCTCGGCGGCATGGTCTTCTTATTCCTGCGGCTGCCAACCTCGTTCCTGCCGCTGGAAGATCGCGGCATGTTTATCACCTCCGTACAGTTACCGAGCGGCTCGACCCAGCAGCAGACCCTGAAAGTGGTGCAGAAGGTTGAGAACTACTTCCATACTCAGGAGAAGGATAACGTGGTCTCCGTCTTCTCCACCGTCGGCTCTGGCCCTGGCGGTAACGGGCAGAACGTGGCGCGTATGTTTGTGCGCCTGAAAGACTGGGACCAGCGCGACAGCGATAGCGGCTCCTCCTTTGCCATCATTGAACGTGCAACTAAAGCGTTCAACAAAATCAAGGAAGCGCGCGTTTTCGCCAGCAGCCCGCCCGCTATCAGTGGCCTGGGCAGCTCAGCCGGATTTGATATGGAGCTTCAGGATCACGCGGGTGCCGGGCATGACGCGTTGATGGCAGCTCGCGATAAACTGCTCGAGCTGGCCGGGAAAGAGCCGCAGCTTACCCGCGTTCGTCATAACGGTCTGGATGACAGCCCTCAGCTACAGGTGGATATCGACCAGCGTAAAGCGCAGGCGCTGGGCGTCTCCATCGACGACATTAACGACACCCTGCAAACGGCATGGGGCTCAAGCTACGTGAATGACTTTATGGATCGCGGTCGCGTGAAAAAGGTCTACGTTCAGTCTGCTGCCAAATACCGCATGCTGCCGGACGATATCAACCGCTGGTATGTGCGCAATAACACCGGTGGCATGGTGCCGTTCTCGGCGTTTGCGACGTCACGCTGGGAGACCGGTTCGCCGCGTCTGGAGCGTTACAACGGCTATTCGGCGCTGGAGATTGTCGGTGAAGCCGCGCCTGGCGTCAGTACCGGTACCGCAATGGACATTATGGAAAAACTGGTTCAGCAGTTACCGACCGGCTTTGGCCTGGAGTGGACGGCGATGTCCTACCAGGAACGGCTTTCCGGCGCGCAGGCGCCTGCCCTGTATGCCCTGTCGCTGCTGGTGGTGTTCCTCTGCCTGGCGGCGCTGTATGAAAGCTGGTCAGTGCCGTTCTCGGTAATGCTGGTGGTGCCTCTCGGGGTCATCGGCGCGCTGCTGGCAACCTGGATGCGTGGCCTGGAAAACGATGTCTATTTCCAGGTCGGACTCCTCACCGTAATCGGATTGTCGGCGAAAAACGCCATTCTGATCGTCGAATTTGCCAATGAGATGAATGCCAAAGGTCACGAACTGATGGCCGCCACGCTGCACGCCTGTCGTCAGCGCCTGCGCCCGATCCTGATGACTTCTCTGGCGTTTGTGTTTGGCGTCCTGCCGATGGCCACCAGCTCCGGCGCAGGCTCCAGCAGCCAGCACGCGGTGGGAACGGGCGTTATGGGGGGAATGATTTCCGCGACGATTCTGGCTATCTATTTCGTACCGCTGTTCTTTGTGCTGATACGCCGTCGTTTCCCGCTGAAGGATAAGCCGGAATAACCCGTTGAAATAAAAAAGGCGGCTTTACAGGCCGCCTTTTTATTGTGTGATTCTTTCACACTATGGTTATTTTAGTTAATTAAGTGCTCTTGCATTTCTTACCGGAAATTCATTTACGAAGCATGCCTTCGATAAAATCTTTCCAGTTCCCCAGTTCATGTTCAATCATAACAACCTCTCTTATTATTATGTGCATTCTACGAAAACGTATCATCATTGTGAAGCCACTTTAACCGATTGCTGTGATTGAGCCTCGCTGTGCAGGTAGGTTTAGGATCACTATGAGCGTTGACGGGTAAATTTTATGTGACCTACAGCAATATTTTGAAATAGTCAGAAAAATGACAGCATTTTTAATTTCCCCCTGAGTTTATTGGCAATTTATACAGAGTGGACAACTATGCTTAAAAGATGGAACACTATTCAGCGTACAGCTGTTCGTTGAATTATGGAGAATTGTAAATCACGAAAAATTCCGAATATGTTATATTCCACTTAAGGATATATCTTCGAAAATATTGAACATTTAATCCACACAAGAACAAAAGGATTCACTATGGTTGTGATGTACGGCATTAAGAATTGCGATACGATTAAAAAAGCCCGCCGCTGGCTGGAAGCACACAACATCGACTATCGCTTCCATGATTACCGTGCCGACGGGCTTGACCCCGCGTTTCTCCATTCCGCCATCAATGAACTGGGCTGGGAAGCGCTGCTGAACACCCGCGGGACCACCTGGCGAAAACTGGATGAATCTCTCCGGGCCACGATCAACAACGCCGACAGCGCAGCCAAACTGATGCTTGAAATGCCGGCAATCATCAAACGCCCATTGCTCTGCAAGCCAGGTCAGCCTATGCTGCTGGGTTTCAGTGAAACCCTTTATTCAGATTTATTCGTTGAGGTGTAGTCTATGTCATGCCCGGTCATTGAGCTGACTCAGCAGCTTATTCGCCGTCCTTCCCTTAGCCCGGACGACGCAGGTTGTCAGGCATTAATGATTGAACGCCTGCGTGCCATCGGTTTTACCGTCGAGCACATGGATTTTGGCGATACGCAGAACTTCTGGGCATGGCGCGGTCAGGGGGAGACGCTGGCGTTTGCCGGACATACCGACGTAGTTCCCGCAGGCGACGCAGACCGCTGGATCAACCCGCCTTTTGAGCCAACCATCCGCGACGGCATGCTTTTCGGACGCGGCGCTGCGGATATGAAAGGTTCCCTGGCTGCGATGGTGGTGGCGGCAGAGCGTTTCGTCGCCCAGCATCCGAACCATAAAAACCGTCTTGCGTTTTTGATTACCTCCGATGAAGAAGCCAGCGCCCACAACGGCACCGTGAAGGTCGTTGAGGCGCTGATGGCGCGCAATGAACGTCTGGACTACTGTCTGGTGGGCGAACCGTCCAGCACCGAAGTGGTGGGCGATGTGGTGAAAAATGGCCGCCGTGGATCCCTGACCTGCAATTTGACCATTCATGGCGTGCAGGGCCACGTTGCCTATCCGCACCTGGCGGATAACCCGGTACACCGCGCCGCGCCGATGCTGAACGAACTGGTGGGCATTGAATGGGATAAAGGCAACGAATTTTTCCCGCCAACCAGCATGCAAATAGCCAACATCAAGGCCGGCACCGGCAGCAACAACGTCATTCCCGGCGATCTCTTCGTCCAGTTTAACTTCCGCTTCAGCACCGAACTGACCGACAAGATGATCAAAGCACGCGTGATTGCGCTGCTCGAAAAATACCAGCTGCGCTATACCCTCGACTGGTGGCTGTCTGGCCAGCCGTTCCTGACGCAGCGCGGTAAACTGGTGGATGCGGTAGTGAACGCCATCGCGCACTATAATGAGATTAAGCCACAGCTGCTGACAACGGGCGGCACGTCTGACGGACGCTTTATCGCCCGCATGGGCGCACAGGTTGTCGAACTGGGTCCGGTTAACGCGACGATTCACAAAATTAATGAATGCGTGAACGCTGCCGATTTACAACTGCTGGCCCGCATGTATCAACGTATTATGGAGCAGCTCGTCGCCTGACGGGTGCTTAAAGAGGATTAGCGAATGGACTGGCTTTCAAAGTACTGGTGGATTCTGGTGTTGGTATTTCTGGTAGGCGTGCTGCTTAACGTGATTAAAGATCTCAAGCGCGTTGACCACAAAAAGTTCCTTGCCAACAAACCGGATCTTCCGCCGCACCGTGATTTTAACGACAAGTGGGACGATGAAGACGACTGGCCGAAGAAGGACCAGAAGAAGTAATCGCTCTGTTTCCCCTCTCCCTAAGGAGAGGGGAAACCTCACATAAACTCGACGATATCATCGTCATTCGGCTTACCGCCGCTGAGCGCTTCATCAAAGTAGTGCTTCGGTACGGTATAACGCAGATGATCGAGCGCGAACTGCATGCTGCGATCGTCAATGGCATGCCCCAGATCGTCCACGATATCCAGCGTCACATCCCCGCCCTCGCGCATCAGCGTATCCTGGGCAGCTACCGCATGCGAAAGCTCAATTACCCGGTCTTCACCCCCATGAATGAGATGGATCGTGGTCTGCGTGGTCGCGCTTTGCGGTAACGTCGCAAAACGCCCATTGAAGGCAATCACGCGGGACACCAGTCCGGGCTGCGCTTTTACGCTTTCCAGCGACATGATTGAGCCCTGAGAGAAGCCAATCAGCGCTGTTGCATTGGCACCTACGCCGCTCTGCTGCTGCCAGTAACGCACGGTATTGATAAAGGCTGGCATAACGGCATCAATACGTGCCTGACGATTTTCCTCCGTCACGCCCTCGACGGAAAACCACTGCCGCCCGTCCGGACCGCAGGGCTCCACGCCGCCGATACTGACGATCAGCGCGTGTGGGAAAACGGGTGCAAACCAGCTGCCAATCTGTCCCATATTGACGGCATTGTCGCCCACGCCATGAAACAGAAGTAGTAGCTGTTTAGCAGGTGTATCCGGGCTTTGCACAACAAAATGGTCATGTTTCATGGCGATCTCCTTAATTGTTAAGCAGGATTTTACGCCTCTGCGGGGTAATGACCATGCCACTTTACTGAAGAAGTCATTGAAAAAATTGCCATTGCAAAATGTCGGCTTTCAGCCGCTGGCTACGAGAGTAATCAAGCCTTTCAAGCGCGTGAGCGGTTTCCTCGCGTAGCTTCGCCAGCAACGCTTTGCGCCCGAAATCGTGCGTATTCCCTTCCATTTTCCCACGCAGCGCCGGGAGCGGCATATCCACGGCTAACAACAATCGCGTTAGCGCCGCAACCGAGGTTGAAAACGCCCGGTGCGCAAAGGCAAACCCCGCCAGCTCCAGCCAGTCGTCACTATTAAGGGTAGCTTCCCATGCATCCATCACCGGGATCTTTTCGCCATTCCAGGCCGACAGGACCCGCATATCACGACATAAACGCTGATGCGCCTCTTCGCAGAGCTGATGCCCCGCCTCGCTCAGCGGCAGCAACGCCATCGCCGTATAGCACCCGCTGCTGGCCTCCCGGTGGCTGCCCATTCGCACCAGCACAAACCCGCACTGCCGCCAGAAACGCCACAGCTCGTCGGTATAGCCAAAGCTGACCGAGAGATAATCTTCTCCGCTGGCACTGCGGATCAGCCCCTGGCCGATGCCTTCCCGCTGGCGATGAGGATGAACCGCAATACGGCTGACGCGTCGGCCTTTCAGCGTCGCCGCGAGAGGCGATCCGCCGTGGGCAGCCAGCGACTGTGCCACCAGATTTCCACGCGGCCGACGAAACCCCGCCCACACCGCGCGACTAAGCTCTGGGGATAAGCCGCCCTCCTCCACCAGCCAGAGAGCACCGGCGAGGGTTGAGTCGGTTTCAGCAACGGTAAAATGCTGTCCCGGCGCGTCCATCATCCGGCGTAAATCGAGGGGGGACGTCCGGTAGTGCGCGGCACACAGCAGTTCATACACGCCTGCCCCGCGCGCCGGATCGCTCTCCCACACCCCGGGCTCCAGCGACGTTAAACTTACCTCCCCTGCCGGTTTGCGATCGATAAGCGCATCGTCGAACAGCAGCGCGTTCGCCACGATTCGCTCAAGAGGACATCCGGCAGCCCAGCGTACAGGAGTTGATAAGGTATATCGCCGCAGACCGCTGAACCGGGCGCAGAACTTCAGCAGGAATCCCCTGCCCGTGCCTTCATAACCCTGCACCGTAGTGGTCAACAACACGCGGGAAAAGCGCATCGTCAGTTTCTCGAGCAGCGGGCCGGGGATGGCGGCCGCCTCATCGACAATCAGCCAGTCAGCTTCTGTTGTGGAGGCCAGCAGCGCATCCGGGGCCATAAAGTGAAAATGTTCCCGGGCGAAACGCGCGATGACATCCGTCGCCCCTTTTGCCGGTGCGGTCACTACAGCACTACCCTGAATGCCGTTGAGCAACATGCCCGCCAGGGCGGACTTTCCTCGTCCGCGCGGGGCCGTCACGGCAGCCACGCCAGCAGGCATGGTCAGAAGCGCATCGAGGATCGCAGCCTGCTCGCGCTGCGGTTCACCGCTGGCGGGCTGCCAGGCGGGTAAATCTGGCGCAACGGGAAGGCACGGCGGACGATGTTGATGCCAGACGATAGCATCTGAATCGGCGGCCAGCGTCCGGCAAAAATGGTAAACAAAGTGCGGGGTGGCGATCGGCTCTGCGCTGTCGCTCCAGCGTAGAGAATCCGCGTCGGGCCTGTTAGCCCAGACGGAGAACGGCGGCACCAGCAGCACCAGAAGGCTTCCGGCGCGCAGGGTCCCGCTGAGGGCGGCGAAGGCCGAGACGTCAAACCCGCGACGCGCGTCAAAAACGGCGTGCAGATATTCACGTCCCAGCAGGCCGCTGATGGCCTTAGAGGGCTTTTCCTCCAGCCACAGCCAGTCTCCTGGTAACGTATCGCGCAGGATGGTCGCCTGGCTCAACGTCCACGCTTCATCGCCGCTAAGCACCACCAGCCGGCGGTGCCCGGTACGCTGAAGCTGGTTAACCAGCTGTTCAACCCCCAACATCACATAGCTTTGCCGAAGGTATTACACTGCGACGGGTTGCCGCTGTCAAAGCCACGCTTAAACCAGCTGTAGCGCTGCTCTGAGGTGCCATGGGTAAAGCTGTCCGGCACAACGCGCCCCTGGCTTTGCTGCTGCAAGCGATCGTCACCAATCGCCTGTGCGGCATTCAGGGCCTCTTCCAGATCGCCTGTTTCCAGCACGCCCTGCTGCTGCATGCTGTGTCCCCAGACGCCAGCGAAGCAGTCGGCCTGAAGCTCCATGCGTACGGAGAGATGATTCACCTCCGCCTGAGACGCATTCTGCTGCATCTGACGCACTTTAGGTTCAATGCCGAGGAGCTTCTGCACATGGTGGCCGACTTCATGCGCGATCACGTAGCCCTGGGCAAAATCGCCGTCGGCGCCCAGCTTGCTTTTCATGTCGTCATAGAAGGAGAGATCGATATAGACGGTGCTGTCCGCCGGGCAGTAGAACGGCCCCATAACGGACTGCCCGGTGCCGCAGCCCGTGCGGGTTGCTCCCCGGTACATCACCAGTTTTGGCGGCTGATAAGTCCGCCCCATTTTCTCGAACTGCTGACCCCAGGTATCTTCAGTCGTCGCGAGAATAACGGAAGTAAATTTCGCCGCTTCATCTTCATTCGGGCTGATGGAGCGCTGAGAATACTGCTGCTGTTGCCCGGTTTCACCGGTCATCAAACCGGTCAGGTCGACACCGTAGTAGCCCGCTACCAGCACGACGACCAGCAGAATAATACCGCCCTTGCCGCTGGGTAACCGGAAACCTGGCCCGCCCATAGACGGACCACCGCCACCACTGCTGCGTCTGTCTTCTACGTTGTCACTTTCACGACGCCCTTGCCAGCGCATAAACACCTCGAACTATTCCATTTATAATAGCTATGATCGTAGGCGGTTAATGAAAGGATTACCATAGTAAACAAGGATAAGACGCCAAAGGATGCCAACATCCTTTGGCAAATGCGCAGTTTAGTCGAGCTTAACGCCTAAACGGTGAGCAACCGCTTCGTACGCTTCCACCACGCCACCCAGACTCTGGCGGAAACGGTCTTTGTCCATTTTATCCAGCGTCTCTTTGTCCCACAGGCGGCTGCCGTCAGGAGAGAACTCGTCGCCCAGCACCACTTCGCCTTTGTACAGACCGAACTCCAGCTTGAAGTCGACCAGGATCAGGCCCGCGTCATCAAACAGCTTTTTCAGCACGTCGTTGGCTTTGTAGGTCAGTTCCTGCATGCGCGCCAGGTTCTCTTTGCTGACCCAGCCGAAGGTTTCGCAGTAGGATTCGTTGACCATCGGGTCATGCATGGCGTCGTTTTTCAGGAACAGATCGAACAGCGGTGGATTCAGTTCGATACCCTCTTCAATGCCCAGACGCTTCACCAGGGAGCCTGCGGCACGGTTACGGATCACGCACTCAACCGGCACCATATCCAGTTTTTTTACCAGACATTCCGTATCGGACAACAACGCTTCCATCTGAGTCGGGATACCGGCTTCGGCCAGTTTGGTCATAATGAAGTGGTTGAACTTGTTGTTCACCATGCCCTTACGATCGAACTGCTCAATGCGTGCGCCGTCTCCTGCTGACGTATCATTGCGGAATTCGAGCACCAACAGATCCGGGTTTTCCGTGCTGTATACGGTTTTCGCTTTGCCACGATACAACTCAGCTTGCTTCTGCATCTTCATTACTCCTGGTGTGATGATTTGTATTCAAAACTGGCCATATTATGCCACGCACACGTTTGCGTGGCACGAAAATAAAAAGGGCTGGATTAACCAGCCCTCACTATTATTTGCTGAATGCGGCCTGGAAGGCAGCGACCAGCGCATCGTTCTGCGCCTGGGTCAGCGTGTGTCCTTTCGGATCGATAAACTGCAGGCTGCTGCGGTTATCGAGGTCGCCGACCTGGATTTTGTAGTCACCGGAAGGCAGCTGTGGATCGCTTGCCCCCAGCTCCTGCCAGGCACTTTCAGACAGCGGCTTATAGTTCGCTGTGATGCTGCCCGTTGAACGGGTGCTGTCGGTCACCTTCATGCCCACTTTTTCCAGCGTGGCTGGCAGACGCTGCCAGGTCTGGTTAAACGGCGCACGCACCACCAGCATTGGCAGGCCGGTATCGTCTGCACCGCTCTGCACGTCAAACGTTGAGCCGTTACGGTTCTGCGCGGCGTTTGCGGCATCAGCAGCGTTCTTATCCAGACCCGCTGCAATCACGTTCAGCATTTCGGTACTGTAGCGCTGCATGGCGGACGGATCGGCAACCGGTTTACCTGCCTGCTCAAGATTCAACAGCTTAACGGTAACCGCCTGCTGATAACCCTGCGGCTTAACGGAGACTTGATAACGACCACGATACTGCTGGTCTTCATCGAGACGGTTCCACTCAATCCAGTCGGTGGTTAAGGTCTGGCTGGCGTCGTCGCGTTTATCAATCGTATAGTTTTTCGACTGAATGACGCTCACAACCTGCGGCCACAGCGTGGTACCGCGTGCGCTTTCCACCAGCAGAGAAGCTGTATCACCGGTGAACTGCGTGCGCGCGCCACTCACCAGCGCCAGAGGCTGAGCTGGCGGACGAATATCGAGCGCTTTACCCACCAGGCCGCTGCCGTTGGTAACCGGAATATTATAATCACCGTTCTGGATCGGCAGGATCATGCCGGCAGGCGCGTGAAGTTCAGCAAGCGGCGGCGCATCCAGATAGGATTCATCACCGCTCACCTGGCGCTTGTAGCGCGAGTCTGAACTACAGGCAGCGAGGAGCATAACAAGCGAAACACCCGCAACCTTGGCCAGGCGCGACTTCTGTACTGAATAAGCCATCAAATCTCCCTAAACTTTACAGCAAACCGGCATGCTTCAGCGCGCCAGCGACAATTTCACGACCATGGTCGGTAATCGGTGTCATTGGCAGACGCAGCGTGTCGGTTGCTACAAGCCCCAACTCCTTACATGCCCATTTCACTGGGATCGGATTGGGTTCGACAAATAATTTATTATGCAACGGCATCAGACGCTGATTAATCACGCGAGCTTCATCAAAGTGACCGGCTGCGGCCAGTTTGCACATGTCAGCCATATCACGCGCCGCCACGTTCGCCGTCACGGAAATAACGCCGTTACCACCGAGCTGCATAAAGTCCAGTGCGGTCGCATCATCACCGCTCAACAGGATAAAGTCGTCTGAAACCAGCTCTTTGATCTGATGAACGCGGCTTAAGTTCCCTGTCGCCTCTTTAATCCCGATAATATTTTTTACTTTCGAGAGACGGCCAACGGTTTCCGGCAGCATATCGCAACCGGTACGGGACGGCACATTATACAGAATTTGTGGCAAGTCAGTATGTTCAGCGATGGCTTTGAAATGCTGGAACAAACCTTCCTGAGTTGGGCGGTTGTAGTAAGGGGTCACCGTCAGACAGCCAACAATGCCGCTGTCGTTAAAACGCTGAGTCAGGCTAATGGCCTCTGCCGTTGCGTTTGCGCCCGTACCCGCGATGACCGGAATACGCCCGTCCGCCAGTTCCAGGGTCAGCATCACAACGTCGCCGTGCTCTTCGTGGCTCAGCGTGGCGGATTCACCGGTAGTCCCTACCGAAACGATCGCCGAGGTTCCATTGGCGACATGGTAATCAATGAGCTTCTTCATGCTTGACCGGCAGACATTACCTTTTTCATCCATCGGTGTAACAAGCGCGACAATACTTCCCGTGAACATGAGCCATCCTCTGTGCGAACAAGAGCCTCAATGTTACGTTTGGAACTGTAATAAAAGCAAGCGACCTGAGGCTCTCAGGCGGTTGTATGCATGTTTTTTTTATGCTTTCCTTAGGAAGACTTAACCACGCAAAGGAAGAACAGGTTTGACAACCTCATCACAACATTACCTGGTTATCACTGCGCTGGGTGCTGACAGGCCGGGTATCGTGAATACCATCACTCGCCACGTGAGCAGCTGCGGCTGCAATATCGAAGACAGCCGGCTGGCTATGCTTGGCGAAGAGTTCACGTTCATCATGCTGCTTTCCGGAACATGGAATGCCATTACCCTCATCGAATCTACCCTGCCGCTGAAAGGCGCAGAGCTGGATTTACTGATTGTGATGAAGCGCACCACCGCGCGCCCGCGTCCGGCTCTGCCTGCCACAGTCTGGGTACAGGTTGAAGTGCCTGATTCACCTCATCTGATTGAACGTTTTACGGCACTGTTTGACAGCCATCAGATGAACATTGCCGAACTGGTTTCCCGCACGCAGCCTGGCGATGAACACGCCATCCCGACGCTGTTTATTCAAATTACCGCCCACAGCCCTGCCTCGCAGGATGCGTCAAATATCGAGCAAGCGTTCAAAGCCCTCTGTACAGAATTACACGCGCAAGGCAGTATAAGCGTCGTCGATTATTCGCAGCACGAACAGGATGGAGTTGAGTAATGAACCCACTGAAAGCCGGTGATATCGCACCGAAATTTAGCTTACCGGATCAAGACGGCGAGCAAGTAAATTTGACCGACTTCCAGGGACAGCGTGTTCTGGTCTATTTCTACCCGAAAGCCATGACCCCGGGCTGTACCGTACAGGCCTGCGGTTTACGCGACAACATGGATGAGTTGAAAAAGGTCGGTGTGGAAGTGCTGGGCATCAGCACCGATAAACCAGAGAAGCTGTCACGTTTTGCGGAAAAAGAGCTGCTGAACTTCACGCTGCTTTCCGATGAAGACCACCAGGTTTGCGAGCAGTTTGGCGTCTGGGGTGAGAAGTCCTTTATGGGCAAAACGTACGACGGTATTCACCGCATCAGCTTCCTGATTGACGCTGACGGTAAAGTTGAGCACGTGTTTGATGATTTCAAAACCAGCAACCACCACGACGTGGTGTTGAACTGGCTGAAACAAAGCGCCTGATAAACAGCAAAACGGCAACCCAGGTTGCCGTTTTTGGTGTTTGCCCCCTCTCCCCGTGGGCTGAGGGTTCCCCACAAATTAATGCGAGCACTGAGCAATCCCCTCACCCCTCCGGGGAGAGGGTTAGGGTGAGGGGAACATACGGCGGTGGTGGTCATTCCGTTCATTTTATGTTCCTTGCTACTCTGT
>NZ_NRIQ01000006.1:0-104861 GCF_020224095.1 Enterobacter sp. CCUG 70166 | reverse complement strand
GTGGGGAACCCTCAGCCCACCGGGAGAGGGGATAAGGACAACATCACATCTCGATCTCTATATCGCCTTTTGCCCGGCAGCAGCAGGGCAAAATTTCCCCTTCACTGATAAAGGCTAGCGGTTCGGTCAGCCAGTCTACCTGGCCTGCGACCAGACGGCAGCGGCAGGAGCCGCAGTAGCCTTCACGACACTGGTACTCGACTTCTACCTGATGTGCTTCAAGCGCCACCAGCAGAGAAGGGTGCTCTTCCTGGCACAACACCTCTGTACCCGAAAGGCTCAGCGTTACGCGGCTCATCAGAGCTGGAAATCGCTCAGGTCGTCGGTGTTGACTTCAGAATCAATCTGACCGACCAGGTAAGAACTCACTTCCACTTCCTGCGGCGCGACCTGCACGTTATCGGACACCAGCCAGGTGTTGATCCACGGGATTGGGTTAGAGCGCGTCTGGAACGGCAGGTCGAGACCGACGGCCTGCATGCGGATGTTGGTGATGTACTCAACGTACTGGCACAGAATGTCTTTGTTCAGGCCAATCATGGAGCCGTCGCGGAACAGGTAGTCTGCCCACTCTTTCTCCTGCTGGGCCGCCAGCACGAACAGGTCGTAGCATTCCTGTTTGCACTCTTCCGCAATTTCCGCCATCTCCGGATCGTCTGCACCGCTGCGCAGCAGGTTCAGCATATGCTGAGTCCCGGTCAGGTGCAGGGCTTCGTCACGGGCAATCAGACGGATAATTTTGGCGTTGCCTTCCATCAGTTTGCGCTCGGCAAACGCGAAGGAGCAGGCGAAGCTCACGTAGAAGCGGATCGCTTCCAGGGCGTTGACGCTCATCAGGCACAGATAGAGCTGTTTTTTCAGGGTCCGCAGGTTTACGGTGACGGTTTTACCGTTCACGTTGTGCGTACCTTCGCCCAGCAGATGCCAGTAGCTGGTCATCTCGATCAGTTCGTCATAGTAGTGTGCAATGCCTTCGGCGCGCTTCTGGATCTGTTCGTTGGTGACGATATCATCAAACACCACCGCCGGATCGTTCACGATGTTGCGGATGATGTGGGTGTAAGAGCGGGAGTGGATCGTCTCGGAGAACGCCCAGGTCTCAACCCAGGTTTCCAGCTCAGGAATCGAGATCAGCGGCAGCAGCGCCACGTTCGGACTACGACCCTGAATGGAGTCCAGCAGCGTCTGGTATTTCAGGTTGCTGAGGAAGATGTGCTTTTCGTGTTCCGGCAGCGCCTGGAAATCGATACGGTCGCGGGAAACGTCAACTTCTTCCGGACGCCAGAAGAAGGAGAGTTGCTTTTCAATCAGCTTTTCGAAGATGTCATATTTTTGCTGATCGTAGCGTGCCACGTTGACCGGCTGGCCGAAGAACATCGGCTCTTTGAGCTGGTCGTTTTTCGTCTGTGAAAAGGTGGTATATGCCATTGCGGTGAGTCCTGTGGTGTTATTTCCCCTCACCCCGGCCCTCTCCCACAGGGAGAGGGGGAAAGAGTTCCCTCTCCCTGTGGGAGAGGGTTAGGGTGAGGGAATTTATTAGATCTTACATGCGCCGCTTTCGCAGCCATCGTCCTGAATTGACGGCGCCAGGTCGTCCTGGGCGTCTTCCGCACCATCACGGGTGTTGTGATAGTACAGGGTCTTCACGCCAAATTTGTAGGCGGTGAGCAGGTCTTTCAGCAGTTGCTGCATCGGAACCTTGCCTGACGGGAAGCGCGTCGGGTCGTAGTTGGTATTGGCAGAGATCGACTGGTCGATAAACTTCTGCATGATACCCACCAGTTGCAGGTAGCCATCGTTGTTTGGCATTTCCCACAGCAGCTCGTAGTTGTTGCCCAGCGTTTCGTAATCCGGTACCACCTGACGCAGCACGCCGTCTTTCGACGCTTTGATGCTGACGTGGCCGCGCGGTGGCTCAATACCGTTGGTGGCGTTGGAGATCTGCGAAGAGGTCTCGGACGGCATTAAGGCAGAGAGCGTGGAGTTACGCAGGCCGTGAGTTTTAATGGACTCGCGCAGGCCTTCCCAGTCGAGGTGCAGCGGCTCGCTGACGATCGCATCCAGGTCTTTTTTGTAGGTGTCGATCGGCAGAATGCCTTTCGCGTAGGTGGTTTCATTGAACCACGGGCACGCGCCTTGCTCTTTCGCCAGCTCGTTGGAGGCTTTCATCAGGTAGTACTGAATGGCTTCGAACGTCTGGTGCGTCAGATTGTTGGCGCTGCCGTCGGAGTAACGCTTGCCGTTTTTCGCCAGCCAGTAGGCGAAGTTGATCACGCCGATACCTAAAGTGCGACGGCCCATTGCGCCGCGTTTTGCCGCCGGGATTGGGTAATCCTGGTAGTCCAGCAGGGCGTCGAGCGCACGAACCGCCAGCACGGCCAGCTCTTCCAGCTCGTCCAGGCTCTTAATCGCACCCAGGTTGAACGCAGAGAGCGTACACAGGGCGATTTCACCGTTTTCATCGTTCACATCGTCCAGCGGTTTGGTCGGCAGGGCGATCTCCAGGCACAGGTTGGACTGGCGCACTGGCGCAACCACCGGATCGAACGGGCTGTGGGTGTTGCAGTGGTCAACGTTCTGGATGTAGATACGGCCGGTAGAGGCACGTTCCTGCATCATCAGGGAGAACAGATCGACCGCCTTCACGCGCTGCTTGCGGATGCTGTCGTCTTTTTCGTATTTGGTGTACAGACGCTCGAATTCGTCCTGATCGGCGAAGAACGCGTCGTACAGACCCGGGACGTCGGATGGGCTGAACAGGGTGATATCTTCACCTTTCAGCAGGCGGGTGTACATCAGCTTGTTGATCTGCACGCCGTAGTCCATGTGACGCACGCGGTTGCCTTCCACGCCGCGGTTGTTCTTCAGAACCAGCAGGCTTTCCACCTCCAGGTGCCACATTGGGTAGAACAGGGTCGCAGCGCCACCGCGCACGCCGCCCTGAGAGCAGGATTTTACTGCCGTCTGGAAGTGCTTGTAGAACGGGATACAGCCGGTGTGGAACGCTTCACCGCCGCGGATCGGGCTGCCCAGCGCACGGATACGACCAGCGTTGATGCCGATACCAGCACGCTGGGAGACGTATTTTACGATGGCGCTGGAGGTCGCGTTGATGGAATCCAGGCTGTCACCACACTCGATCAGTACGCAGGAGCTGAACTGACGGGTAGGGGTACGCACGCCAGACATGATTGGCGTAGGCAGAGAAATCTTGAACGTAGAGACCGCATCGTAGAAACGCTTCACGTAGTCCAGACGGGTTTCACGTGGATAATTAGAGAACAGGCAGGCGGCCACCAGAATATAGAGGAACTGAGCGCTCTCGTAGATTTCGCCCGTCACACGGTTCTGAACCAGGTATTTGCCTTCGAGCTGCTTCACCGCCGCGTAGGAGAAGTTCATGTCGCGCCAGTGATCGATAAACCCGTTCATCTGCTCGAACTCTTCTTCCGTATAGTCTTCCAGCAGATGCGTGTCGTATTTGCCCAGCTCAACCATTTTCACTACGTGATCGTAAAGCTTTGGCGGCTCGAACTGGCCGTAGGCTTTCTTACGCAGGTGGAAAATCGCCAGACGCGCAGCGAGGTACTGATAATCCGGTGCATCGCGGGAGATCAGATCTGCCGCTGCTTTGATAATGGTTTCGTGGATATCAGACGTTTTGATGCCGTCGTAGAACTGAATGTGAGAACGCAGTTCGACCTGGGATATAGATACGTTGTTCAGTCCTTCTGCTGCCCAGTCGAGAACTCGATGGATTTTGTCCAGATTGATACGCTCGGTAGTACCGTCGCGCTTTGTCACCAGCAGACTCTGATTCATGTGGGTTTTTACCTGTCCGTGAAATAAAAAAATATCCCCCGCTTATCCACAGAACCGTCTTGTGACTAACTCTGTGGATAAATACTACATATAGGGGTTTTGCGATAAGAAGAACGCTATATGGTGAGTATTCTAGTATCGAATCTTTTCAGCACAAGGGTTGATTTTGACGTTAAATTGAGGTTGTGAAAGGGTAAAAAAGGCTAAGTCCTCGTACCGTAAGGCCTGGAAGAGATGTCAATATTCCAGAAAAAAAATTCAAAATTTGATCGAGTGCTGATTTCTTCAACGGGAGGTCAGAATTGCGCAACATGATGTCGCGCAATCTTTATAAGAATAACGAATGACGTTAGTCGTTTTTGGCGGTTGTGTGCAACATATAGTTAACATCCACGCCCGGGGCAAGTTTGAATTTATCCGTCAGAGGATTGTAGTGCAGACCCGTCATGTGCTGCTCCTTAAGCCATGTCTGGTCAACCCAGCCCAGCAGTTCGGCAGGCTTGATGAACTTCTTCACGTCGTGCGTCCCTTTCGGCACCATGCGCAGCACATATTCCGCGCCTACCACGGCCATCAGCCAGGCTTTGCCGTTGCGGTTGATGGTCGAGAAGAAGACCTGTCCACCCGGTTTCACCAGTTTTGCACAGGCGCTGACGACCGACTGCGGATCGGGAACGTGCTCCAGCATCTCCATGCAGGTCACCACGTCATACTGGTGCGCATGTTTAGCCGCGTGCTCTTCCACGGTTTCCTGGACATATTCTACCTGTACGCCGGACTCCAGCGCATGAAGACGCGCAACCTGTAGAGGTTCGAAGCCCATGTCCAGACCGGTGACGGTGGCCCCTTCGCGCGCCATGCTTTCCGCCAGGATGCCGCCGCCGCAGCCGACGTCGAGCACTTTCTTACCGAACAGACCGCCGGAACGCTCCGCGATATAGCCCAGACGTAGCGGGTTAATACGATGCAGAGGTTTGAACTCACCTTCGAGATCCCACCAGCGGGACGCCACCGCTTCAAATTTGGCAATCTCTTCGTGGTCAACGTTGTGAGCCACCGGGGATTTTTCGGCATTCATGGGCGCTTTTACTCCTTATTTAGCAAGACAAATGAGTATATCAGGCAATCCCTGTGAATAAAGCGTATAGGTTTACCTGTATCACCGCGGCTGTGTTATAATTTGCGACCTTTGAATCCGGGATACAGTAGAGGGATAGCGGTTAGATGAGCGACCTTGCGAGAGAAATTACACCGGTTAACATCGAGGAAGAGCTGAAAAGCTCCTATCTGGACTATGCGATGTCGGTCATTGTTGGCCGTGCGCTGCCGGACGTCCGCGATGGCCTTAAGCCGGTACACCGTCGCGTACTATACGCCATGAACGTATTGGGCAATGACTGGAATAAAGCCTACAAAAAATCTGCCCGTGTCGTTGGTGACGTAATCGGTAAATACCATCCCCATGGTGATTTCGCGGTGTACGACACCATTGTCCGTATGGCGCAGCCTTTCTCGCTGCGTTACATGCTGGTAGATGGTCAGGGTAACTTTGGTTCTATCGACGGCGACTCCGCCGCGGCAATGCGTTATACGGAAATCCGTCTGGCGAAGATTGCCCATGAGCTGATGGCTGACCTGGAAAAAGAGACGGTTGATTTCGTTGATAACTACGACGGCACGGAAAAAATTCCTGACGTTATGCCAACGAAGATCCCAAACCTGCTGGTGAACGGTTCGTCCGGTATCGCAGTGGGTATGGCAACCAACATTCCGCCGCACAACATCACGGAAGTGATTAACGGCTGCCTGGCCTACATCGACGATGAAGACATCAGCATTGAAGGGCTGATGGAACACATCCCGGGCCCGGACTTCCCGACGGCGGCAATCATCAACGGCCGTCGCGGTATTGAAGAAGCGTACCGTACCGGTCGCGGCAAGATTTACATCCGTGCTCGCGCCGAAGTGGAAGCGGACGCCAAAACCGGCCGTGAAACCATTATTGTTCACGAGATCCCGTATCAGGTGAACAAAGCGCGTCTGATTGAAAAAATCGCCGAGCTGGTAAAAGAAAAACGCGTTGAAGGCATCAGCGCGCTGCGCGACGAGTCTGACAAAGACGGTATGCGCATCGTGATTGAAATCAAGCGCGACGCGGTGGGTGAAGTTGTGCTGAACAACCTTTACTCCCAGACTCAGCTTCAGGTCTCCTTCGGTATCAACATGGTTGCGCTACACCATGGCCAGCCGAAGATCATGAACCTGAAAGAGATCCTGAGCGCGTTTGTGCGTCACCGCCGTGAAGTGGTGACTCGCCGTACCATCTTTGAACTGCGCAAAGCGCGCGATCGTGCCCATATCCTTGAAGCACTGGCCGTTGCGCTGGCGAACATCGACCCGATCATCGAGCTGATTCGCCGTGCGCCGACGCCGGCAGAAGCGAAGGCGTCGCTGGTTGCGCGTCCATGGGATCTGGGCAACGTGGCGGCGATGCTGGAACGTGCCGGCGATGATGCTGCGCGTCCTGAGTGGCTGGAGCCGGAATTCGGCGTGCGTGACGGTCAGTACTATCTGACTGAACAGCAGGCCCAGGCGATTCTGGATCTGCGTTTGCAGAAACTGACCGGCCTTGAGCATGAAAAACTGCTCGACGAGTACAAAGAGCTGCTGGAGCAGATTGCCGAGCTGCTGCATATCCTGGGTAGCGCAGAGCGCCTGATGGAAGTGATCCGTGAAGAGCTGGAGCTGGTTCGCGATCAGTTCGGCGACGAGCGTCGCACCGAAATCACGGCCAACAGCTCTGATATCAACATTGAAGATCTGATCAACCGCGAAGACGTGGTCGTGACGCTGTCTCACCAGGGTTACGTGAAGTATCAGCCGTTGACCGACTACGAAGCACAGCGTCGTGGCGGTAAAGGCAAATCTGCGGCGCGTATTAAAGAAGAAGACTTCATTGACCGTCTGCTGGTGGCCAATACCCACGACACGATCCTCTGCTTCTCCAGCCGGGGCCGTCTGTACTGGATGAAAGTCTATCAGCTGCCGGAAGCGAGCCGTGGCGCGCGGGGTCGACCTATCGTTAACCTGCTGCCGCTGGAAGCGAACGAACGTATCACCGCCATTCTGCCGGTACGCGAGTACGAAGAGGGCGTGAACGTCTTTATGGCAACCGCGAGCGGTACCGTGAAGAAAACCGCCCTGACCGAATTCAGCCGTCCACGTTCCGCCGGGATCATCGCGGTGAACCTGAACGAAGGCGACGAGCTGATCGGCGTGGATCTGACCTCTGGTTCTGATGAAGTGATGCTGTTCTCTGCGGCCGGTAAAGTGGTGCGCTTTAAAGAGAACGCCGTGCGCGCAATGGGTCGTACGGCGACCGGCGTGCGTGGTATCAAGCTGGCGGGTGAAGACAGCGTGGTTTCCCTGATCGTTCCGCGTGGCGAAGGCGCAATCCTGACCGTCACCCAGAACGGCTACGGTAAACGTACGGCGGAAAGCGAATACCCGACCAAGTCTCGCGGCACGCAGGGCGTTATCTCCATCAAAGTGACCGAGCGCAACGGTTCCGTTGTTGGCGCGGTACAGGTGGACGACGCGGACCAGATCATGATGATCACCGATGCCGGTACGCTGGTGCGTACCCGCGTGTCAGAGATCAGCGTGGTGGGTCGTAACACCCAGGGCGTTATCCTCATCCGTACTGCGGAAGATGAAAACGTCGTCGGTCTGCAACGCGTTGCTGAGCCGGTGGATGACGAAGAGCTCGACTCTATCGACGGCAGCGTCGCGGAAGGGGATGATGAAATCGTCCCGGAAGCGGACACCGATGATGAAGCAGCGGATGACGCTGACGAGTAACGTCTCCTGACGCATAAAGGGCCGGTTTCCGGCCCTTTTGTTTTGCGCAAGCAGACAAGTGAACGTTGCGACAAGCCGCGTTTACCGCTACCTTAACCACATTCTTTTTTCCCCGATGGCGGAGCCTCGCCCCTTTGAAATACCTCGTCTCCTTTCGTACCACGTTAAAAGTCTCTCGCTATCTGTTTCGGGCGCTTGCGCTACTGCTATGGTTGCTGGTGGCACTGCTCTCGGTGTTTTACATCGTTAACGCGTTACACCAGAAAGAAGCGGAGATCCGCCAGGAGTTTAACTTAAGCTCGGATCAGGCCCAGCGCTATATCCAGCGCACGTCTGATGTGATGAAAGAGCTTAAGTATATCGCTGAGAATCGACTGACGGCGGAGAACGGCATTCTTGCCCTCCGCGGTCGGGATGAAAAAACCGAAGTACCTGATTTCGAACCGCTCTTCCCGGACTCCGATTGTTCCGCGATGGGCAAAGCCTGGCGTGGCTCACTGGAGTCCCTGTCATGGTTTATGCGCTACTGGCGCGATAATTTTTCGGCCGCTTACGATCTAAACCGCGTCTACCTGATTGGCAACGAAAATCTTTGCATGGCGGACTTCGGTCTGCGGGATATGCCCGTCGAACGCGAAGACGCGCTGAAAAGCCTGCATGAGCGCATAGTGAAATACCGCAATGCGCCTCAGGAAGAGCGCGGGAACAACATCTTCTGGATAAGCCAGGGGCCGCGCATGGGCGTCGGCTATTTCTATGCCCTGACTCCGGTTTACCTCGGAAACCGCCTGCAAGCGCTGCTGGGGATTGAACAAACCATCCGCATGGAAAACTTCTTCACGCCGGGCAGTCTGCCGATGGGCGTGACCATTCTGGATGAGAACGGCCACCCACTCATCTCCCTTACCGGGCCTGAAAACCGCCTGAAGGTGGAGCCCAGCTGGATGCAGGAGCGGTCATGGTTTGGCTATACCTCCGGGTTCCGCGAGCTGGTGCTGAAGAAAAGTTTACCGCCATCGTCGCTGAGCATTGTCTATTCGCTGCCGGTGGACAAGGTGCTGGAGCGCATTCGCATCCTGATCCTTAACGCCATTTTGTTGAACATCGCGGTAGGCGTCGCGCTGTTTATGCTGGCGAGAATGTATGAGCGGCGGATCTTTATTCCGGCGGAAGCGGATGCTCAGCGTCTGGAGGAGCACGAGCAGTTTAACCGTAAGATTGTCGCCTCGGCGCCGGTAGGGATCTGTATCCTGCGTACTCAGGACGGGACAAATATCCTCAGTAACGAGCTTGCCCATAACTACCTGAACATGCTCACGCATGAAGACCGCCAGCGGTTAACGCAGATCATCTGTGGGCAACAGGTTAACTTTGTGGATGTGCTGACCAGCACCCACACCAACCTGCAAATCAGCTTCGTCCATTCGCGCTACCGCAATGAAAACGTGGCGATTTGCGTGCTGGTGGACGTCTCCGCGCGCGTTAAGATGGAAGAGTCATTGCAGGATATGGCGCAGGCGGCGGAGCAGGCCAGCCAGTCGAAATCGATGTTCCTCGCGACCGTCAGCCATGAGCTGCGTACGCCGCTGTACGGCATTATCGGTAACCTCGATCTTCTCCAGACCAAAGAGCTGCCGAAAGGGGTCGACCGCCTGGTGACGGCGATGAACAACTCGTCCAGCCTGCTGCTGAAAATTATCAGCGATATTCTCGACTTCTCTAAAATTGAATCCGAGCAGTTGAAAATAGAACCGCGTGAGTTCTCCCCGCGCGAGGTGATGAACCATATCAGCGCCAACTATCTGCCGCTGGTGGTGCGCAAACAGCTGGGGCTGTACTGCTTTATCGAGCCGGATGTGCCGCTGACGCTGCATGGCGATCCGATGCGTCTGCAACAGGTCATCTCGAACCTGCTAAGCAACGCCATCAAATTCACCGATATCGGCTGTATTGTGCTGCATGTCTGCCGGGCAGGGGAGTACCTGACTATTCGCGTACGCGACACGGGTGTTGGCATTCCGGCGAAAGAGGTCGTTCGCCTGTTCGATCCGTTCTTCCAGGTGGGGACGGGCGTCCAGCGTAATTTCCAGGGGACCGGGCTGGGTCTGGCGATTTGCGAGAAGCTTATCAGCATGATGGATGGGGATATCTCCGTCGATACCGAGCCGGGTATGGGCAGCCAGTTCACCATCCGTATCCCGCTCTACTCGGCACACTATCCGGTGAAAACCACGGTCGACGGGCTGAGCGAAAAGCACTGCTGGCTGGCGGTGCACAACGCCTCCTTACATGATTTCCTGACCTCGATGCTGACCAGCAGCGGCGTGCGGGTCTCACGCTATGAAGGCCAGACGCCGGACGCAGATGACATGCTGATTACTGACGTTGAGCCAGACAAGGCGTGGGCGGGGCGGGGCGTGGTGATGTTCTGCCGCCGTCATATCGGTATTCCGATTGAGCGTTCGCCCGGGGTATGGGTGCACAGTGTGGCGACACCGCACGAAATGTTGGGCTTGCTGGCGCGTATTTACAGCGTACAGCTTGAGGACAGCGATGGCGCTACCGAGCTGGCTTCCCCTGATGAGCTGGCATCGGTGAATGACGATATGATGATTCTGGTCGTCGACGATCATCCGATTAACCGTCGTCTGCTCGCAGACCAGCTTGGCTCTCTGGGCTATCAGTGTAAAACGGCCAATGATGGCGTGGATGCCCTGAATGTCTTAAGTAAGAATCATATTGATATTGTGCTCAGCGATGTGAACATGCCTAACATGGACGGCTATCGTCTGACGCAGCGTATCCGACAGCTGGGGCTGACGCTGCCGGTGGTGGGGGTGACAGCCAACGCACTGGCGGAGGAGAAGCAGCGCTGTCTGGAGTCGGGAATGGACAGCTGCCTGTCGAAGCCGGTCACGCTGGATGTACTGAAGCAGACGCTATCCGTGTATGCGGAGCGGGTGCGAAAAGCGAGACAATAAAAAAGGCCCGAAAGGGCCTTTTTTATGTGTCCGACGGCACTGCGCTTGCGCGGGCCTACGGGGTCTTTAGACCGGGTAACCGCGAGGGTCACCCGGCGTAGACAGCGATGATCAATCTTTGTCCGTTGCGCTCAGCGTCACGGAAGAGAGATAGTTCAGCAGGGCGATATCGTTATCCACACCCAGCTTCATCATCGCGGATTTTTTCTGGCTACTGATGGTTTTAATACTGCGGTTCAGTTTCTTGGCGATTTCAGTAACCAGGAAACCTTCAGCGAACAGACGCAGAACTTCACTCTCTTTAGGCGAGAGACGCTTGTCGCCATAGCCACCTGCGCTGATTTTTTCAAGCAGGCGTGAGACGCTCTCAGGCGTGAATTTCTTCCCTTTCTGTAGCGCCGCCAGCGCTTTAGGCAGATCGGTAGGTGCGCCTTGTTTCAGCACAATCCCTTCAATATCAAGATCCAGAACGGCGCTCAGGATCGCCGGGTTATTGTTCATGGTCAGAACAATGATCGAAATGTCCGGGAAGTGGCGTTTAATGTATTTGATGAGCGTAATCCCATCACCGTATTTATCCCCAGGCATGGAGAGATCGGTAATGAGCACGTGCGCATCAAGTTTAGGCAGGTTGTTAATAAGGGCTGTGGAATCTTCAAATTCACCGACTACATTCACCCACTCGATCTGTTCAAGTGATTTGCGAATACCGAACAGTACAATCGGATGGTCATCGGCAATAATTACGTTCATATTGTTCATGTATAAGGCTACCTTGCTACAGCAAGCTCTTGACGTAAGCGTCAATGTCGCTGATGTATTTTTCAATGCCAGAGGCATCTTTCTCACGAATTAGATGTTCCAGCGTTTCACATAACTGCTTGCCGGGAACCAGATTAAGCATGGCAAACACCCCTTTAAGCCGGTGTGCTGTCTGTGCCAGCGCTGCAAAATCCTGCGCAACGGACTCAGTATACAACCGCTTAACATCATCTGGTACTGTATCAACGAAGAGCGAATAATATCCGCTGGCATGGAGTTCGGCATTTTCATCGCCGCCTAACGGTGACTCCAGGATCTCTTCCTGCGCCAGATTCTCTTCAATCAGTTGTAATACAGCTTCCTGCATTGCATTGCTCATATTAAAGTTGACGCGCAGCTGCCCAGGGCCGATTTTCCGCACGCCTGGCTCATCATCGCTTAAAAGCAAGCCGGAGGCAGTAAGATTAGACGGATTATCAGTTAAAAATAGATCAAATTCTTGACTCGCGAGCCTTTCGTCCGGGGTAATGCAGGACGCGCCCCAGTTTTCCAGCTGACGAACGACGATATTACGGATCTCACTGGAGGTCACGTCCACCATCACCACCACATCATCCAGCAGACGCTCTTCATCCTCTTCCTGAGGATTCGCCGCCATTTTAACATGCAAGGAGTAGCGGGTGCCGAGGGATTCGCGCGCC
The DNA here is from genome assembly GCF_020224095.1 of Enterobacter sp. CCUG 70166. NCBI lineage: Bacteria > Pseudomonadati > Pseudomonadota > Gammaproteobacteria > Enterobacterales > Enterobacteriaceae > Enterobacter > Enterobacter sp. CCUG 70166. The sequence continues at coordinate 92,734 of NZ_NRIQ01000006.1, read as the reverse complement.
TTAATGTTCAGATGACCGCCCAGCTTACGCGCCAGCTGATCGCAGAGCCAGAAGGTGAGGGCATTCGCCTTACCGTAGTGGTCGCGCTGGGTATCGTTCAGGAACGGGAAGTGCAGGTTATCGATTTCGCTCACGGTGACGCCTTCGCCCGTATCCAGAATACGGAACGTCAGACGATCGTCGGTGGACTCATCGGTGCTGACTTCAAGGGTGATCTTGCCGATCTGTGTCGTGGTGACGGCATACTGAATCAACATCATCAGGATGCGACGCAGGGCATCGCGATCGCCGTGACGCTCGTCGTTGGCCGGTAAATGGTTGTTGATCAGCAGCTGGAGCCCTTTGCGCTTGATCACCGGCAGGACTTCCGGAACCACCTCATCAATCAGATCCTGGATGGAGAAGAGCGTAGGGGTGCCCTTCCAGATGTCATTCTCCAGCATGTTCGCAAGCTGGATTTCGTCCACCAGACGAACCAGCGAGTCGGCCTGGCTGCTAAGCTGTCGGCTTTCCGGCGTGCTTAAATCAGCAATCTGCGTGGCGAGTGACTTCAGCGGCTGTTTAAAGGCATCGCCAATGTTTTGCATAAACGCCGCGCGGCCATGCTGGTTTTTCTCATACAGCCTTTGCGCCTGCTTGAGCTTTTTATTCACCAGCACTTCGCGATCCTGATCGCGGATGATGAAGATTTGCGTGCGCGAGGCGACCTGACTGCGGAACTGACGGATCTCATACAGTTCATTATTAATGGTGGCCTGAATGACGCCCTGATGCTGGTCCGCCATGGCCGTAATATTTTGCAGGTTAAGATGCGGCAGAAGGTGATCGGCAATTTTGTTGCTCATCACCGTCCGGTTTGCCTCCTGATCGTGAACAAGCACCCCAAGCGGCAGCACGGAAATAATCTCTTCATTCAGGGCACGAAGAACACGCAACTCGTTGCTGGTCCCGGCTGATACCGACGTCGAGTCGCTCTGGCGGCCCGACTGGAAACGGAAGGTGCTGTAGCCAAACAGCGCCAGCGCCAGCAGGCCGATATTCAACAGCAGCGGCAGCATAATGTTTTGCAGGGTATCAAGCATCAGGGTGCCAAAAGGCACCTGCCACACCAGCCGCATACCGGTTGAGTTGAGCGATGAGGCAATCTCAATCTTCGAGCCATTAAAGGAGATCGCTACGCTGTCCGGGCCTTCTTTATCCGACGGCGTGCGCATATTTTGGGTGCTGTTGTCTGGCTCCAGTCGGAAACTGTCCAGCGGCATATCCGGCGGGATAAGATCGTTAATTGGCAGATCGAAGGCAACCACGGTCGCCAGATGGCCCGGCTGGTTAAAGGTGGTTCGCAGCGTAAAGTAGTGGCCATTCTGCCAGGCAAGACGGCGTAATGACGAGAAACTTTCGCGCTCGTCCAGCGCGTTGGCCTGTTGCAGCATTTCTGCCCGACGGGAATCGACAATGCTGCCAACGGTGGTCTCTTTGAAGCCCGACGAGAGATCCTTAAGCGGCAGGGTCGAGATCAGGATCATGCTGTTGTCCTGACCGTTCAGGTAATACATGGACCACGGTACGGTTTCGGCGCCCCACAGGGTGTCCAGATAGGAGGAGATACGCTGCGTCATCTCAAGCGTTGCGCTGTCATGCGAGCCGAAAATCAGGGCTTCCGTCTTGCGCTGCGGTTTTTCAAGGTAATACACATCCTGCTTAAGGCGCGTTTCCTGCAACCCTTCGCCTGATGAGGTGGCAGGTGCGGCGGCGATATTGTCGTAGATTTGCCAGGTCGCGTAGCGCCACGTATCAATGCGCTTATGCACCGCATGGGTGATATCGACAATTTGATAGCTTTTATCTTTAAGCCAGGTATTCACGGCGCTCTGAACCATCACTCCCATTGTGACTAACAGCACAACGATCAACAGAAGAAAGAAACGGGTGATGCTGCCCGGTAGAAGGGAGAATTTGCTCGGGGCGGTAGTTTCAGTCTGACTCATCGATGTGTTTAACCCGTAATGGCCGCGCGGTAATGGGATAGGGCAGTATAAAGGGTAATAACTGAATTTCCAGCGTCGTTATCGGTATGACCTTGACTTTTTATCTGTCGCAACCCGCTTCAACGTCATCCGTGTGAAAGATGTACAAAACCCAGTGAAATGTACAAATATGCTGTTACAACGGCAGTAAAATAGCACGAATTAACAAGAAATTAATTTTGAAAGTGAAAAGGAAAATCTGTAATCGCCGGGCGATGGATTTAGTTAATAGTCGTTATCATTACAGACGGGTAGCACATAAAATGTCTGTTGACGTAAAGAAAGGTAAAAAAAAACCGAATGCGGAGCATCCGGTTCAATTAGGGATAAACAGACATTCAGAACTGAATGACGGTAATAAATAAAGTTAATGATGATAGCGAGGGTTATTTTAGTGGTGTTGACGGGAATTTTTTTGTCATTCAGTGCTGTACTCTTTTTTAAGTTAGTCTTTTGAATTTTATAGGATATATTTTTGTTTTGATTATCCGAGCTATATTTTTAAACTTTTGATGCTTTGTGAAAGTTCCTTGAAATTTACATATTGAAACATCTTGATGGTAAAGTGAAACATCTTCAAAGTTTTCGTATCATATTCCTGTTGGATTATTCTGCATTTTTGAGGAGAATGAACTTGCCGACTGGTTAAGAGGGTTGACCAGTAAGCAGTGGTAAATAATAAGGCATATAACAGAGGGTTAATAAAATGAAAGTTAAAGTACTGTCCCTCCTGGTACCAGCTCTGCTGGTGGCAGGCGCAGCAAATGCGGCTGAAATTTATAACAAAGACGGCAACAAATTAGATCTGTACGGTAAAGTGGATGGCCTGCACTATTTCTCTGATGACGACAGTGCAGACGGCGACCAGACCTACATGCGTCTGGGCTTCAAAGGCGAAACTCAGGTTAACGACCAGCTGACCGGTTACGGCCAGTGGGAATACCAGATCCAGGGTAACTCTGGTGAGAACGAAAACAACTCATGGACGCGTGTGGCGTTCGCAGGTCTGAAATTCGCTGATGCGGGTTCATTCGACTACGGTCGTAACTACGGCGTTGTTTACGATGTGACTTCCTGGACCGACGTTCTGCCGGAGTTCGGCGGCGATACCTACGGTTCTGACAACTTCATGCAGCAGCGTGGTAACGGCTTCGCGACCTACCGTAACCAGGACTTCTTCGGTCTGGTTGATGGTCTGAACTTCGCGTTGCAGTACCAGGGTAAAAACGGCAGCCCAAGCGGCGAAGGCCAGACCAACAACGGTCGTGACGCGCTGCGTCAGAACGGTGACGGCTACGGCGGCTCTCTGACTTACGATCTGGGCGAAGGCTTCGCACTCGGTACGGCAGTCACCAGTTCTAAACGTACTGCTGACCAGAACGCTGCGGGCTACTACGGTGAAGGCGATCGCGCAGAGACCTACACCGGTGGTCTGAAATACGACGCGAACAACATCTACCTGGCTGCACAGTATACTCAGACTTACAACGCGACCCGCGTTGGCGATCAGGGCTGGGCTAACAAAGCACAGAACTTCGAAGTGGTTGCTCAGTATCAGTTCGACTTCGGCCTGCGTCCATCCGTGGCTTACCTGCAGTCTAAAGGTAAAGACATCGAAAACTATGGCGATCAGGATATCCTGAAGTATGTTGACGTGGGTGCGACTTACTACTTCAACAAAAACATGTCCACCTATGTTGATTACAAAATCAATCTGCTGGATGAAAATGACTTCACCCGTCAGACAGGTATCGGTACTGACGATATCGTCGCGCTGGGTCTGGTTTACCAGTTCTAATTGCTCATACAGCGACAAAGGGGCCATCAGGCCCCTTTTTTCATGCTTTTTTAGGGTCTTACAAATACGCTGTTTTAGTGTACTCTTGCCGCCCTGGCATGAGGATAATAACCAATGGATATGACTTTTTTACGCGCCAGCGTTCTGGCGACTTTTTTACTCCTGACCGCGTGTGACTCTTCTACACAGCCCGCAAAAATCGACGCACCCGCCGCGACGGTGCTGGAAGGGAAAACCATGGGGACCTTCTGGCGCGTCAGCGTGATGGATATTGATAAGTCCCGCGCTGAAGAACTACGCGGTAAAATTCAGGCGCAGCTGGATGCCGACGATCAGCTACTCTCTACCTATAAAAATGACTCAGCGCTGATGCGTTTCAATCGCTCCAGCAGCACCTCGCTGTGGCCGGTGAGCGAAGCAATGGCCGATATCGTCACGGAAGCCATGCGCGTGGGCTACAAAACCAACGGCGCAATGGATGTGACCGTTGGGCCGCTGGTGAACCTGTGGGGATTTGGCCCCAACAAGCAGCCGGTGACCACACCCGATCAAGCCGCCATCGACGACGCCCGCGCGCGTACAGGGTTACAGCATCTGGCGGTGATCTCCCAGTACGGTCAGCAATACCTGCAAAAAGACATTCCCGACCTGTTTGTGGATCTCTCCACGGTAGGCGAGGGGTATGCTGCGGATCATCTCGCGGCCCTGATGGCGCAGGAAGGTATTCCCCGTTATCTGGTTTCCGTCGGGGGCGCGCTCGTCAGCCGGGGCATGAACGCCAGCGGCAGGCCGTGGCGAGTGGCCATCCAAAAACCAACCGATCAGCAGAACGCGGTGCAGGCGATTGTCGACATCAACGGGCACGGTATCAGCACCTCCGGAAGCTACCGCAACTATTACGAGCTGGATGACAAACGTATCTCGCATGTGATTGATCCGCAAACCGGACGCCCGATTACCCACAACCTGGTGTCCGTGACGGTGATAGCGCCAACTGCGCTGGAAGCCGACGCCTGGGATACCGGATTGATGGTGCTCGGCACGGAGAAGGCCAAAGAGGTGGTGCGTCAGGAAGGGCTGGCCGTCTATATGATCACCAAAGAGGCTGACGGGTTTAAAACCTGGAGTTCACCGCAGTTCAACAGCTTCCTGGTGAGCGAAAAAAATTAAAAAGCAAGGTTGCGGGTTTTTGTTCGGTGGCGTTCAGGCAAGCTGAGCGTATGCTTGTAAGAGGAGCCGATGATGAAAAACACAACCTATCTTACCGATGAGGATCGCTGGCAGGCTGTTCTGGCCCGCGATCCGCGTGCGGATAACCAGTTTGTCTTTGCCGTGCAGACGACCGGCATTTATTGTCGTCCGTCCTGCCGTGCCCGCCACGCGCTGCGTAAAAATGTCTGCTTTTATCCTGATGCTCACCAGGCCGCGCAGGCGGGTTTCCGCCCCTGTAAGCGCTGTAGGCCGGACCAGGTCGACCCTATGGCGCAGAAAAAGGCCAACGTTGCGCTGGCCTGCCGACTGCTTGAGCAGGATGCCGCGCTGAACCTGGAGGCCCTGGCGCAGCAGGTTGGCATGAGTCCGTTCCATTTCCACCGCTTGTTTAAATCCGTCACCGGCATGACGCCGAAAGCATGGCAGCAGGCCGCGCGTGAACAACGCCTGCGTAGCCTGCTTGCACAGGGCGGTAAAATCACCGACGCCGTACTGGCCGCTGGCTTCCCGGACGGCAGCAGCTACTACCGTAAAGCCAACGGCGCGCTGGGCATGACGGCGAAACAGTACCGTAACGGAGAGGCTGCGGTCCGCTATGCCATCAGCGACTGCTCGCTGGGCCACTGTCTGGTGGCGGAAAGCGAGCGCGGGATCTGCGCAATACTGCTGGGTGATGACGACGCCGGGCTGACGGCTGAGCTGCTGTCACTGTTTCCGCTTGCCGTCCGCGAACCGATGGAAGGCGCATTTGCCGGGCGTGTTCGTCAGGTGATTGCCTCTGTCGACAGCCGCGCGACGCCGTTGACGTTACCGCTGGATATCCGGGGTACCGCTTTCCAGCAGCAGGTCTGGCAGGCGCTGCGGGCTATCCCCTGCGGTGAAACGGCGAGCTATCAGCAGGTGGCGAAGGCCATTGGTAAACCCAATGCCGTACGTGCCGTGGCGGGGGCCTGCGGAGCCAACAAACTGGCGATAGTTATCCCCTGTCACCGCGTGGTGCGTAACGACGGTGCGCTGTCGGGTTATCGCTGGGGCGCAGCGCGTAAGGTGCTATTGTTGAAACGTGAGGCGAACAACCCGGAGGGATAATGCTCGATCTTTTTGCTGATGCTGAACCCTGGCAGGAGCCGCTCGCGCCGGGGGCGACGATCCTGAGACGTTTTGCGCTTTCCCGCGCGGCGGCGCTGTTCGACGGTATTGATACCGTCACCGCCCGTTCGCCGTTTCGCCATATGGTCACGCCGGGCGGGTATACCATGTCCGTGGCGATGACCAACTGCGGCGAACTGGGATGGGCGACGAATGAGCGGGGCTATGTATATGCCGCGAACGACCCGCTGACGGATAGGCCGTGGCCGCCGATGCCGGAGGCGTTTCAGGCGCTGTGTCACGATGCCGCCGTCGCGGCCGGCTATCCTGATTTTCGTCCCGATGCCTGTCTGATCAACCGCTATGCCGTCGGGGCAAAGCTCTCCCTGCATCAGGATAAGGACGAGCCTGACCTGCGCGCGCCGATTGTGTCGGTATCCCTTGGGCTGCCCGCTGTCTTTCAGTTTGGCGGCCTGCGGCGCAACGACCCGCTTAAACGGCTGATGCTGGAGCATGGCGATGTGGTGGTCTGGGGCGGTGAATCACGGCTTTTTTATCACGGTATTCAGCCGCTTAAAAATGGCGATCACCCGGTGGCGGGGGCGTTTCGCTACAACCTCACGTTCCGCCAGGCAGCGTACAGAGAATAAAAATAAGAATTATTCTTGATGTGTGTGAAAGGCAGTTTACACTGCTGGCTGATTTTTCTTGTCCGGATTGCTCTGCATGCAACTACTTCTTCTTGTCTGGCGGCAGTATCGCTGGCCTTTTATCGCGGTGATGGCGCTAAGCCTTGCCAGCGCGGCGCTGGGGATCGGCCTGATTGCCTTCATTAACGTGCGTTTGATCGAAATGGTCGACACGTCACTCTCCGTCCTGCCGGAATTTCTGGGTTTACTGCTGCTGCTGATGGCAGTCACGCTCGGGTCACAGCTGGCGCTGACCGCGCTCGGCCACCACTTCGTTTTCCGTCTGCGCAGCGAGTTCATCAAACGGATCCTTGATACTCAAGTGGAACGCATCGAACAGCTGGGAAGTGCTTCTCTGCTGGCGGGGCTGACCAGCGATGTGCGCGCCATTACCATCGCCTTTGTGCGCCTGCCGGAGCTGGTGCAGGGGATCATCCTGACCTTTGGCTCGGCAGCCTATCTCGCCTGGCTCTCCAGCAAAATGCTGGCGGTAACGGCGCTGTGGATTGTTATTACCATCTGGGGCGGGTTCCTGCTGGTATCACGCGTCTATAAGCACATGGCGGTGCTGCGCGAAACGGAAGACAAGCTCTATAACGATTATCAGACAGTGCTGGAAGGGCGCAAAGAGCTGACGCTGAACCGCGAGCGCGCCGAACATATCTTCAACCATCTCTATATCCCGGATGCGCACGAATATCGTCATCACATTATTCGCGCCGATACGTTCCACCTGAGCGCCGTGAACTGGTCCAATATCATGATGCTGGGTGCCATTGGCCTGGTGTTCTGGATGGCGAACAGCCTGGGGTGGGCGGATACCAACGTGGCGGCAACGTACTCCCTGACGCTGCTGTTTTTACGCACGCCGCTGCTGTCGGCCGTTGGCGCACTGCCGACGCTGCTGAGCGCACAGGTGGCCTTCAACAAGCTGAAGAAGTTCGACCTTGCGCCGTTTAAGGCTGAGTTCCCGCGCCCGCAGGCCTTCCCGAACTGGCAAACGCTTGAGCTGCGTAACGTGACCTTCCGCTATCAGGATAACGCCTTCTCCGTGGGGCCGATAAATCTGATCATTCACCGCGGCGAACTGCTGTTCCTGATCGGCGGTAACGGCAGCGGCAAATCCACGCTGGCGATGCTGCTGACGGGCCTCTACCAGCCGCAATCAGGCGAAATTTTGCTGGATGGCAAAGCGCTGAGCGCGGAGAAACCGGAGGACTACCGCAAGCTCTTTTCGGCGGTATTTACCGACGTCTGGCTGTTCGACCGGCTGCTGGGCCCGGAAGGGCAGCAGGCGGATCCGGCGCTGGTGGAGAAGTGGCTTGCGCATCTGCAAATGTCACACAAGCTGGAGCTACAGGATGGCAAAATCCTGAATCTCAAGCTGTCGAAAGGGCAGAAGAAGCGCGTGGCGCTGCTGCTGGCGCTGGCCGAAGAGCGCGACATCATCCTGCTGGATGAATGGGCCGCCGATCAGGACCCGCACTTCCGTCGCGAGTTTTATCAGGTCCTGCTGCCGCTGATGCAGGCGATGGGGAAAACCATTTTTGCCATCAGCCATGACGATCACTACTTCATTCACGCCGACCGTCTTTTGGAGATGCGCGACGGCAAACTGAGCGAGCTGACCGGCGATGAGCGCGATGCGGCGTCACGGGACGCGGTGGCGCGCACGGCCTGATTGCAATTGTGCCGGGTGGCCCCCGGCACACTCATTTTTCATATATGCCGTTTTTTTCTCCATCCCGACCCGCCGTTTATTCTTATTTACATATCCCCGCGCTATGCTTAACGCCAACTCATTTAATGGATTTATGATTGATGTCGGTATTAAAGAAAAACAGCGCCAGGCAGCGTGACCAGGAGCGTGCGCGGCTCATCTGGCTCCTGACGACCGATAAAGCGGTCACGTCAACGTTATTGGGTAAGCTAACCCTGGCTGAGCAATATGATGTCGGCACGCTGGCCGACGATATTGCTGAGGTAGGTGCGCTGGTTGCACATTTACCACCTCCGGATCTGGCGGACACCCTGGAGGCATTGCCTTCCGAGGAGCGCCACGCCCTGTGGCGGCTGGTGCAGGATCACGAGCGCGGTCAGGTGCTGCTTGAAGCCTCGGAAAACGTCTGGGATGACCTTATCGATGAGATGAGCGACCGGGACATCCTCGACGCCCTGCAAACGCTGGATATCGATGAGCAGATTTACCTCGTTCAGCATCTTCCGCGCAACCTGACCGGACGCCTGCTGGCTTCCCTGCCTGCCGAGGAGCGGGCGCGCGTGCGTCAGGTGATGCACTACGAGAAAAACAGCGTCGGCGCGATCATGGAGTTTGGCGTCATCACCGTGCGTCCGGACGTCACCCTGGGTACGGTGCAGCGCTATCTTCGTCGCTTGGGCAGTATGCCGGACAACACCGATAAACTGTTCGTCACCTCGCGGGATAAGACCCTGCTCGGGGAGCTGGAGCTTAAAACGATCCTGCTGAACAGCACCCAGCAGCGGGTAAGTGAGGTCATGGAAACCGAGCCGATGGTCTTCTCGCCGGAAGACGATGCCGAAAAAGCCGCGCGTACCTTCGAACGTGATGACCTGGTGAGCGCGGCGGTGGTGGATTCGGTGGGCAAGCTGATGGGGCGTCTGACCATTGATGAGATCGTTGACGTGGTCTATGAAGAGACCGATAACGACCTGCGTGCCCTTGGCGGTATCAGTGCCGAAGACGATGTTCATGCCTCCGTCGGCAAGGCCGTCAAAACCCGCTGGGCGTGGCTCGCCATCAATTTATGCACCGCGTTCGTGGCGTCCCGCGTTATTGACGGCTTCGAACATACCATTTCCCAGCTGGTGGCCCTGGCGTCGTTGATGCCGATTGTGGCGGGGATCGGCGGGAACACCGGCAACCAGACAATCACCATGATCGTTCGCGCCCTGGCGCTGGAAAACATTCAGCCGGGTAATTTTTCGTGGCTGATTTTCAGGGAGATGGGCGTCGCGCTGATTAACGGCCTTGTCTGGGGCGGCATCATGGGCGGCATTACCTGGTGGCTGTACGATGATATGGCGCTGGGCGGGGTCATGATGCTGGCGATGGTGCTGAACCTGCTGGTGGCGGCGATGATGGGCGTGATTATCCCATTAACGATGACCCGGCTGGGGCGCGACCCCGCGGTGGGGTCGAGCGTGATGATCACCGCCATTACCGATACCGGCGGTTTCTTTATTTTTCTTGGACTGGCGACGATTTTTCTTCTGTAGCCAGCGCTTTTTGCTTCAGCCGGGCAGGGAGGATGAACATCATCACAATCCCGCCCAGCACGCCAATCGCCAGGTTGCCGGTGGAAACCGTTGCCACAACCGTCACCAGCATCACGACGGTTTCAGCCACCGGCGCGTTTTTCAGCGTTCCGGGCTGAACGCTATGCCAGCTAAAGGTCTTGACGGCCACAATGGCCATAATACCCGCCAGTACCGCCATCGGGATTTTGGCCATCACCTCGCTGAGCGCCGTAACCAGCACAAGCAGTACGATACCCGCCGCAAGGGTGGAGATACGGCTTCTGCCTTTCCCCATCTCCACGTTAACGATGGTCTGCCCAATCATCGCGCAGCCCGCAATGCCGCCGTAGAACCCGGCCATAATATTCCCCACGCCCAGACCGATGCTCTCGCGGCGCTTGCTTGAAGGGGTAACGGTCAGTTCATCCACCAGTTTTGCCGTCAGCAAGGATTCCAGCAGGCCAACAAAAGCGATACTTAGCGCACACGGCCAGATAATGCTCAGGGTTTCCAGATTGAGCGGCACCAGCAGTTGCGTAAAGCCCGGCAAACCGCCGCTCATGGAGCCTTCATCCCCTACCGTTGGCAGGATTTGCCCGCTGGTGACGGTGAACAAAGTCAGCAGCACAATGGCAATCAGTGGGGAGGGTACGCTTTTAATATAGCGTGGCACCCACAGCACAATCAGCAGCGTCAGCACGAACAGGCCCACTATCAGCGGGCTTCGGCTCCAGAAATGGGGCACCTGGGCAAAGAAAATCAAAATGCCAAGGGCGTTAACAAACCCGGTCATCACCGACTGGGGAATAAAGCGCATCAGCCGCGCCATTCCCAGCGCGCCGAACAGGATCTGAATCACGCCAGCCATCACCACCGCGGGCAGAATGTACTGTACGCCGTGTTGATGGACCATCGGGCCAATCACCAGCGCGACGGAACCGGCCGCCGCCGTCACCATGGCCGGACGCCCGCCGAGCAGGGAAAGGGCGAAACAGAGCACCACGGAGGCGATAAGGCTCACTTTCGGATCCACGCCCGCGACCACGGAAAACGAAATCACTTCCGGGATCAGCGCCAGCGCGGTAATCACGCCGGCCAGGGTTTCGCGCATCAGACGTTGAGGCGAACGTAAAACGGTGGCGACATGGCCTTCTTGGGGTACAGACGAGTGAGGTAATGACATAACAATTCGCTGGTAGGGGCAGGCTTCCGTGCGCGCGATCACAAAGTGCAGCATCATAGCCAGGAAAATCGTCGGGTGCCAGCCTGTATGCCAAAACCCTACAAACAATCCATCATTAAATTTCACAATTACAATAATTTCGTAACCTTTAAACAATATTTAAAAGTTGCTACCGTGCCACCGCAGCGTGTTTCACCTGTAATTTCAACGCATCAAGCACTATTCAACTAAGGCATAAATGATGAAAAAAATGACTGCCGTGCTCTTTTCTCTGGCCGTGGGGCTGAACGCCGTCTCGCTGGCGGCGAAGGCTGACGCACCAAAAGAGCAGGAAACGGATGTCCTTTTAATTGGTGGCGGCATCATGAGCGCCACGCTGGGCACATATCTTCAGGAATTAGAGCCGAACTGGTCCATGACCATGGTCGAGCGCCTTGATGGCGTGGCGCAGGAAAGCTCTAACGGCTGGAATAACGCCGGGACGGGGCACTCGGCACTTATGGAACTGAACTATACGCCGCAGAAAAAGGACGGTTCCATTAGTATCGAGAAGGCGGTAGAGATCAACGAAGCGTTCCAGATCTCACGTCAGTTCTGGTCTCACCAGGTAAACAGCGGTGTGTTGCACAATCCGCACTCCTTCATCAACACCGTACCGCACATGAGCTTTGTGTGGGGCGATCAAAACGTCAACTTCCTGCGTGCGCGCTACGCTGCCCTGCAACAGAGCACGCTGTTCCGCGGGATGAAATACTCTGAAGATCACGCTCAAATCAAAGAGTGGGCGCCGCTGGTTATGGAAGGCCGCGATCCGAACCAGAAAGTGGCGGCGACCCGCACTGAAATTGGTACTGACGTTAACTACGGTGAAATCACCCGTCAGCTGGTGACCTCTCTGAAGAAAAAAGAGAACTTTAACCTGCAACTCAGCTCCGAAGTACGTGGTTTCAAGCGCAACGCGGATAACAGCTGGAGCGTGACCGTTGCCGATCTGAAAAACAACGAAGCCGAGCATGTGATTAAGGCGAAGTTCGTGTTTATCGGTGCTGGCGGCGCGGCGCTGAAACTGTTGCAGGAGTCCGGTATTCCGGAAGCGGACGACTACGCCGGCTTCCCGGTTGGCGGCCAGTTCCTGGTGTCGGAAAACCCTGAAGTGGTTAACCGTCATCTGGCTAAAGTGTACGGTCAGGCTTCTGTTGGTGCGCCACCGATGTCCGTTCCCCATATCGACACCCGTATGCTGGACGGTAAGCGCGTGGTGCTGTTCGGGCCGTTCGCTACATTCTCTACCAAGTTCCTGAAAAACGGTTCCCTGTGGGATCTGCTGAGCGCGACCACGACGTCAAACGTCAAGCCAATGATGGACGTGGGACTGGATAACTTCGATCTGGTGAAATACCTTATTAGCCAGGTGATGCTCTCTGATGAAGAACGCTTCGAGGCGCTGAAAGAGTACTATCCGCAGGCGAAGAAAGAAGACTGGCGTCTGTGGCAGGCGGGTCAGCGTGTGCAGATCATCAAACGCGATCCGAAAGAGGGCGGCGTGCTGCGTCTGGGTACCGAAGTAGTAAGCGATAAGGATGGCACTATTGCCGCGCTGCTGGGAGCATCCCCGGGGGCGTCTACCGCTGCGCCAATCATGCTACACCTGATGGAAAAAGTGTTTAAGGACAAAGTATCCAGCCCGGAATGGCAGGCGAAGCTGAAAACCATTATTCCATCCTACGGTACGAAGCTGAACGGTAACGTTGACGCCACGGAACAAGAGCTGGAATACACCAGCCGCGTTCTGCAACTGCAATACGTCAAACCGCAGGCTGCGGATGCTGCGCCGAAGGCAGAGCTGAAGCCGCAGGCGGAAAGCAAGCCGGTGGCGGATATCGCGCTGTAAGCTAAACGCAAAACGGTAACATCCGTTACCGTTTTTCGTGTTTTCTCCCTCTCCCACCGGGAGAGGGTTGGGGTGAGGGCACCAGAACGCACCCTTTCCAGGTCGGGTAAGCGTGAGCGCCACCCGACTTATTTTTAACGAACTACTGCTTGTCCTACCGTCTCATCCGCCTTCCATACGCGATATTTCACATCCACGTTTTCCGGCGTATAAACGACAATCGGCAGCTTGCTGTTATAGCGCAGCAGACTGTTATCACCCAGATAGGCGGTGATAAATTTCTTCTCTTTCTTGCCGTCCGGGCACGCCATCATGGTGGAGACTGGCGAGGTTACTTTGTCGAAGACATAGTAGTCATAACCCCAGCCTTCCAGCGTTTTGCTTTCCAGTTGGCCGCCCAGACGATGCTGGTTGCAGTCCACTTCCAGCGTCTGGCCGATTAACAGCTCGACTTTGAAATTCCCTTCATTCTGCTGAGCCGGGAGCTGAATAACCTGGCGCTTCATCCCTTTGTCCGCTTGCGGATACGGGGCATCTTTTTCCAGCGGCTGCTCTTTTGGGGTTTCGCTGGCAAAAGCGCTGGTGCTGGCGCACGCAGCGGCGATAAGGGCGATGGCAAATTTAGGTGCGTTTTTCACTGTCATTCCTTTTTGTTAAAACGATCCCGGAAAGACTAACATAATGTATGTGAATGGTTGGCGTAATTTACTCACATTTTCATTTTAAACGGAGTAAAGCACTGCTTTCGTGCTCTTTTATTGGTGTTTAATGCTGCAGTGGAGTCGGTGCAGAGATCGTGTTATTTTACGCGTTAATTATTGTTATTCATCTGTAAAGGGAGAAGAGATGGTACGGGAAAAACTGAAGACACCTGAAGGCCGCAAGTTCCTGCTGGCGTTACTGGTTGTGTTTATGATTGCTGCTGCATGCGTGGGGCGAGCAACCATTGTCGGCGTGATCGAGCAGTACAACATCCCGCTCTCTGCGTGGACAACCAGCATGTTTGTCCTGCAATCAGCGATGATCTTTGTTTACAGTCTGGTGTTCACCGTCCTGCTGGCGATTCCGCTGGGGATTTTCTTTCTCGGTGGGCGTGAGAAGCACTAAGCATTGTGCATGCGAAGACAGGCAATAAAAAACCAGCCATAAGCGGCTGGTTTTTTTGTGTAGTTTTGGTCGGCACGAGAGGATTTGAACCTCCGACCCCCGACACCCCATGACGGTGCGCTACCAGGCTGCGCTACGTGCCGACGCATAAAAGGAATACTACTCGATTCCTTTTTGATTGCAAGGGGGAAGCAACGCTAACTGATTCATAAATAATCAGTTAGCGATAAAGCGCTTCTCGTCTGTCAGCACCTGCAACAGCAAGCTGAGCTGCGGTTTCTGGTCTTTCAGCTTCTCACCTTCGAGGCTGTACGTCTGGTAATTGCCGTTGCTGTTCAGCACAAGGGACAGCGTCGGCGTGGTCACCACCAGCGTGTTTTCGCCAGCAGCCGTGACCCAGTTATGACGCCGCGTGGCGCTAAAGAGGTCTTGTCCCTGCGAGTATTCAATTGCCGGCGTGCTAACGTGCAGCAGCCGCTGCATTAACGTGGTCATGACGTCTTTATGGTCGGTCAGCATGTTGATGCGTTGCGCGGGAGTGCCCGGCCAGTGGATCACCAGCGGGACATGCAGGTTCGGACGCGACCAGTCCATGCCCTTCGCTTCGTCGCCGAGCGGCACGCCATGCCCGGCCGTGATAATGACGACCGTATTGTCCAGCTTGCCCGCGTCGCGCAGGGCGGTCAGCACGCGAGCGATCTGCGCATCGACATCACCCGCCGCACGGCTATAGCGGCGCGCGAAGCCTTTCTGATTGCTGTCATCAAGATTTGTGCCGTTAAACGCAACCCAGGAGAACCAGCGGTTATCTTCCTGTGCATAGCGCTTCAGCCAGTCTATCCACTGGTCAGCAGTCCGATCGTCAGACTGGCTCTGCGCGGCTGGCAGTGAGAAATCAGACAGCAGCGCCTGGCGGTACAGCGAGCTGTTGAAACCATCAGAGGCGAACAGCCCCAGCTGGTAGCCCTGCTGATTAAGCCCGGTAATCAATGCAGCCGGAATACGGGCCGACAGCACGCCGTCCATATAGCTCGGTGAAATACCGTAGAACAGACCGAAAATACCCGCGTCGGTCGAATTACCGGAACTCATATGCTGAGTGAATACGATGTTGTTCTCAGCGAATTCAGCCAGGGCAGGCATCTGCTTCTCATAGCGAGAATAGTTCAGGCCATCGACGGTAATCAGCAGCACGTTCTGACCGCGCCCCATGTCGCGATATTTCAGATCGCTCAGGGGATACTGCACGCTGACCGCTTCCGGATTACCCTGTTCGACCAGACGACGCTGATATTCCTGCGCGTCCAGCAGACCGTGTTTTTCAAGGAAACGACGTGCCGTCATCGGATAGGAGAGCGGCAGATTCGCGCGCTGCATGGTAATAGGGCGGTAGAAGTTCGCATCTGCCCAGATATACATCAGGTGCGAACCGATAAATGAGGCGAAAAAGAGCGCCGCGACGGGCTTCGCATAATGTCGGCGTCGGGTCAGGCTGCGGAGCTTTTGCCAGCTCCACGTCGCAAACAACATTTCGATCAGCAGGATAATCGGCACGCTGATAAACATCAGCTGCCAGTCGCGGGCGGTCTCGTTCTGATCCGGGTTAATCACCAGCTCCCAGACGACAGGATTCAGGTGCAGGTGGAACCGGGTAAAAACTTCGCTGTCGATAAGCAACAGCGTCATGCCCGCCGTCGCAAGAATGGCGGACAGGAAGCGCATCAGCCGCTGCGACATGACGATAAACGTCAGTGGGAACAGGATCAGCAGATAGGTGGCGAAGACCAGAAAGCTAAAGTGACCAACAAGGCTCATCCACGAGTAGATACGCCCGGTTAACGTGGTTGGCCAGTCCGCCACAAACAGATAACGGCAGCCGAGCACCATCGCCAACAGAATGTTGAACAGGGCAAACCAGTGCCCCCAGCTGACCATCTGGGAGACTTTTTCACGGTAGCGCTGACGATTCGTCACCATAAACTGTTGTTCGTTTCCCTTAGTGTGCCTGGTCGTCGCTAACGGATGACTGCAAAGCCAGGGCGAAAGATTTGGCGATCGCCTGACGCTGAGCCGGAGCAACGCTGGTATTGATCAGGTTGGTAACCATATTTCCCAAAACCATCAGGGAGAGATCGGTTGGCGTTTTATGTTTTTCCAGTACGTTGACCAGCTCACTGAGCAGTTGTTCAACGTGTTCGTCACTGTAGCGGGAATGTTGTGGCATAAATCAAAATCAGTTTGTTGAGAGAAGGGCGACATATTACCGTAGCAACAGCTTTTTTTCCCCTTTTTTATCTTCTGTTGCACACATGCGTTGGTGGTGGTTGAATACCGCCCGGTCTAAAAGGAGAGTTTATCATGAGTCTGGAAATCAACCAGATTGCCTTGCACCAGCTTATCAAGCGTGATGAGCAAACCCTTGAAGTGGTGCTACGCGATTCGTTACTGGAACCAACGCCTACCGTTGTCGAGATGATGGCGGAGTTGCATCGCGTCTACAGCGCGAAAAATAAAGCCTATGGCTTGTTCAGCGAAGAGAGCGAGCTGGCGGATAGCCTGCGCCTGCAACGTCAGGGCGAAGAGGATTTCCTGGCATTCAGCCGCGCTGCAACTGGCCGTCTTCGTGACGAACTGGCGAAATATCCCTTCGCCGATGGCGGTATCGTCCTGTTCTGCCACTACCGCTATCTGGCGGTAGAGTATCTGCTGGTCACCGTGCTGAATAATTTAAGCAGCATGCGTGTGAACGAGCAGTTGGATATCAGCTCAACGCACTATCTGGATATCAACCATGCGGATATTGTGGCGCGTATTGATTTAACTGAATGGGAAACCAATCCGGAATCGACGCGCTACCTGACCTTCCTTAAAGGCCGCGTGGGCCGCAAAGTGGCCGATTTCTTTATGGACTTCCTCGGTGCCAGTGAAGGGCTGAACGCCAAAGCGCAGAACAAAGGTCTGCTCCAGGCGGTGGATGACTTTACCGCTGAGGCGCAGCTGGATAAATCTGAGCGTCAGACCGTGCGTCAGCAGGTTTACAGCTACTGTAACGAGCAGTTACAGGCCGGGGAAGAGATTGAGCTGGAGTCGCTGTCCAAAGAGCTGGCGGGCGTCAGCGAAGTCAGCTTCCAGGAATTTACCGCAGAAAAAGGCTATGAGCTGGAAGAGAGCTTCCCGGCGGATCGCAGTACGCTGCGTCAGCTGACGAAATTTGCCGGTAGCGGCGGTGGGTTAACCATTAACTTTGATGCCATGCTGCTCGGGGAACGTATCTTCTGGGATCCGGCGACCGACACGCTGACCATTAAAGGCACGCCGCCGAATCTGCGCGATCAGCTCCAGCGTCGCACCTCAGGCGGTAAGTAGCGGCCATAAAAAAACCCCGCAGAAGCGGGGTTTTTCTCGACAGGTTTGCGATTACGCGCGAACGAAGTCGATGTGAGACAGTTTTGGCTTGAACGGGTGACGCTGAACAGCCTGAACTTTCACTTTTTCTTCTTTACCGCCAACAACGATGGTCAGAACTTCGCTGTAGAATTCAGCTTTGTTCTGCATGTTCCACACTTTGTCGTGATCCAGTTCGATTGCAACTGGAGCAGCTTCGCCACCGTAAACGATAGCCGGGAACTTGTTAGCGTTACGCAGGCGGCGGCTCGCACCCTTACCCTGCACGTTACGTACTTCTGCTTCGATAGTGAACATTGATTTCTCTCTGTATTTAAAACCCTGCTACAGGCGACCCAGCAGCAGGTGAGTGTTCTGCCTCACGGATGTGAAGCGGGCGGCATTTTATACTCAAATGGCTCGCGCATCAACGAAAAGTCCCGTTAACCGCGCAATTCGTTTGCCCGGCGAAAGCGTCCTTCATAGTCAAAGACCTTCTCACGCACCTGCCAGAACTGCCCTTTTTTACGGGCGACAACAAAATCAGGATGGCGCAGCAGCGCCTGCTGGCGCACGATATCGGCAACGGTTATCCAGCGCAGCGGCACGCCGGGCGTGCGGGTATGCGGGCGGATAAAGAGCTGTTCGAACGCGGTGCGCTGGGCGGGCGTCTGGACCCTGAACCGCTCGCTGACGTCTGCGCCGTCCTCGTCGTAATAGGTAATCTTTAGCCACTCGCCTTTTTCATCCGCACCGGGCTGTAAGACCATGCCGGAACAGCGCAGCACCAGCGCATCTTTCAGTTTCAGCGCCGCTTTCAGCATGTCATCCGGGTCGACCAACACCGTGTCACACTCCCGACAGCGGCGGGCAGCGATATCGTTCTCGGCGTTGCACTGCGGGCAGTTTTTGAAGCGGAAGCGGAAATCACACTGTTCGCGATGGCCTTCATCGTCTTCAAACCAGCCCTGACAGCGGCGGCCAAAATGTTCGATCAGCGTGCCGTCGGCGGTAGTTTTGCCCCAGAAAGTGTTGGCAAACCCGCAGGCCGGACAAAACACCTGTACCGGCACGTTGTCGCTCTTGCCTTTTGGCGTGCCCACTTCCGGGGAGTAGAGATCGTGCGGATTACCGGCATAATCGAGGATCAGACAGTCGGTTTTGCCCGGTGCCAGGCGCAGGCCACGGCCGACAATCTGCTGGTACAGGCTGACGGATTCGGTTGGGCGAAGAATCGCAATCAGGTCAACGTGCGGTGCGTCAAACCCGGTGGTTAATACGGAGACATTCACCAGGTAGCGGAACTGCTGGGCTTTGAAAGCCTCAATCAGGCTGTCGCGCTCCGGCCCGGGGGTTTCACCGGTAATTAACGCCGCGTCGTTGGTGGGCAGAAGCCCCGTGATTTCACGCGCGTGTTCGACGGTAGCAGCAAAAATCATCACCCCTTTGCGCGTTTGCGCAAACTCTTCAATCTGGCTGATGATATGCGGCGTGATCCGCTTCTGTTTTTTCAGCTCATGGTTAAGATCCGCCTCGCTGAACAGCCCGTTGCTCTGCGCCTGTAAGCGGCTGAAATCGTACTGCACGACCGGCATATCCAGCCGCTCCGGTGGCGTCAGATAGCCATGCTTGATCATGTAGCGCAGCGGAAGCTCATAGATACAGTCGCGGAACAGGGCCTTTTCATCGCCACGCACCATGCCGTGATAATGAAACTGATAAATCCAGCCCTTGCCCAGACGAAATGGCGTGGCGGTCAGGCCAAGCAGGCGTAAGTGAGGGTTCACCTCTTTCAGATGAGTGAGGATTTGCTGATACTGGCTGTCGTCGTCATCGCTGATGCGGTGACACTCATCGACAATCAGCAGGGAAAACTCGCTGCGAAACAGGTCCAGGTTGCGCGCAACGGACTGTACGCTGCCAAACACCACTTTCCCGTGGCTCTCTTTGCGCTTCAGCCCGGCGGCAAAAATATCGGCCTCCAGGCCGAGCGCGCAATATTTGGCGTGGTTTTGCGCCACCAGCTCTTTTACGTGCGCCAGCACCAGCACGCGCCCGCGAGCCAGGCGCGCCAGTTCGGCAATCACCAGGCTTTTACCGGCTCCGGTCGGGAGCACGATGGCGGCGGGTTCCCGGTGTTTGCGAAACCAGGCGAGGGTGGCATCAACGGCTTCTTGCTGATAGGGGCGTAGTGTGAACGTCATGGCTTCTCTATTCAGTTAACTCGCATATAGTATGCCACGAAACTTTTTCCCTTGAGTGGCGCAACCAGACCATTATACTGAACTGTTTCTGACTGCTTCTTTTTCGGACGCGTAGTCCGACTTCCAGCACCATTAAGGCTAAAAAGATTTCATGCGACTTGATAAGTTTATCGCTCAGCAACTCGGCGTAAGCCGCGCTATTGCCGGGCGTGAAATTCGCGCCAGCCGCGTAACCGTGGACGGCGACATTGTGAAAGACAGCGCTTTTAAACTCCAGCCTGACCACCAGGTGGAGTATGACGGCAACCCGCTGACCCAGCAGAATGGCCCGCGCTACTTCATGCTCAACAAACCGGAAGGTTACGTCTGTTCAACGGACGATCCGGATCACCCGACGGTGCTCTACTTCCTCGACGAACCTGTGGCGCACAAGCTGCATGCGGCAGGGCGACTGGATATTGATACCACCGGCCTGGTGCTGATGACCGATGACGGTCAGTGGTCGCACCGCATCACCTCCCCGCGCCATCACTGTGAGAAAACCTATCGGGTGACACTTGAGTCGCCGGTCTCGGATGACACGGCAGAGCAATTCGCGAAAGGCGTTCAGCTACATAATGAAAAAGATCTGACCAAACCGGCGGTGCTGGAAGTCATTACCCCAACGGACGTCCGTCTGACCATCAGTGAAGGCCGTTACCACCAGGTGAAACGGATGTTTGCCGCCGTGGGCAACCACGTTGTGGGGCTGCATCGTGAACGTATCGGCGCGATTGAACTCGATCCAGACCTGGCGCCAGGGGAATATCGCCCGCTGACGGAAGAAGAGATTGCCAGCGTCGGGCTGCTTTCACGCTAAATTCAGGAGAACCCTGTGACCACCAGGCCACACTCGTCGTTTAAAATCGTATTTATCCTTGGCCTGTTGGCCATGCTGATGCCGCTGTCTATCGATATGTATCTGCCCGCGCTGCCGGTGATTTCCGCGCAGTTTGGCGTACCGGCAGGCAGCGCACAGATGACGCTCAGCACCTACATTCTTGGTTTTGCGCTCGGCCAGCTCTTTTATGGCCCAATGGCAGACAGCCTGGGGCGCAAACCCGTTATTCTGGGCGGGACGTTGATATTTGCCGCGGCGGCGGTGGCCTGCGCGCTGGCGCAGAGTATCGATCAGCTGATCGTGATGCGTTTCTTTCATGGCCTGGCTGCGGCTGCGGCAAGCGTGGTGATTAACGCGCTGATGCGCGACATCTACCCGAAGGAAGAGTTCTCACGCATGATGTCGTTCGTCATGCTGGTCACAACCATTGCGCCGCTGGTCGCCCCCATGGTGGGCGGGGCGGTGCTGGTGTGGTTCAGCTGGCATGCGATTTTCTGGATCCTGGCGATTGCCGCGCTGCTGGCCTCGGTGATGATCTTCGTCTTTATCGATGAAACGCTGCCGGTCGAGCGCCGTCAGAAGTTTCACGTCCGCACCACGCTTGGCAACTTTGCCTCGCTGTTTCGCCATAAGCGCGTGCTGAGCTATATGCTTGCCAGCGGCTTTAGCTTTGCCGGGATGTTTTCGTTCCTGAGCGCGGGGCCGTTTGTGTACATCGAACTGAACCATGTGTCACCCCAGCACTTTGGTTACTACTTCGCGCTGAATATCGTGTTCCTGTTTGTGATGACCATTATCAACAGCCGCTTTGTCCGGCGGGTCGGGGCGCTGAATATGTTCCGCGCCGGGCTGTGGATCCAGTTCGTGATGGCTATCTGGCTGGTATTGAGCGCATTGTTGGGCGTAGGTTTTTGGGCGCTGGTGGTGGGCGTGGCGGCGTTTGTTGGCTGCGTCTCGATGGTCTCATCCAACGCGATGGCGGTGATCCTCGACGAATTCCCGCATATGGCGGGCACCGCCTCGTCGCTGGCAGGGACGTTCCGTTTCGGGATTGGCGCGATTGTCGGGGCGCTGCTCTCAATGGCGACGTTTAATACTGCCTGGCCGATGCTGTGGGCGATTGCCCTCTGCGCGACTTGCTCCATCCTCTTCTATCTTTACGCCAGCCGGCCCCGTAAGACGGCGCATAAATGAGCACTTAAGGCCCGAAACGGGCCTTTTTGTTGACCCATATCAACCAACCCTCGGTTCGTTTACCCGGTGTTTGTTTCTTTTATGTAAAATCTATTTATGTAAAAAGTCACATCATTGTATTTAAAAAGGTTGAGTTAGATCGCAGAAACGGGTACATATAGCGCCGACGCGAGCCTGCAACGCCTATAAAATCCGCTAAACAGTGCAGGTTGGCGATGATGTGTTACTATAAATGTAAATAAATTGTGAAGTAAATTTGCTTCCGGGGATCTGAACGTGAATACATTACAACTCTCCATTGTCCATCGCTTGCCCCAGAGCTATCGCTGGTCGACGGGTTTTGCAGGTTCGAAAGTTGAACCGATTCCGCAAAGCGTTGCCGGGGAGGATAATTGTCTGGTGGCGCTCAAGCTGCTTAGCCCGAGCGATGAAAATGCGTGGCCGGTTATGGAACGTCTCAGCCAGGCGCTGACGGACATCGAAGTAGACAGCTCCGTGCTGGAATGCGAAGGTGAGCCGTGCCTGTTTGTTAACAGCCAGGATGAATTTGCTGCGACCTGCCGTCTGAAAAACTTCGGCGTGGCGATTGCCGAACCGTTCTCCGGTCAATATCCTTTCTGAGTGCTAGTCAGCGGACAATAGCTGGCGCGTGTAATCCTGCGCAGGCGCAGTGAATACGCGCTGGCACTCTCCCTGCTCAACGACTTCTCCCTGCCGCAATACCACCACCTGATGGCAAAGCGCACGCACCACCTGTAAATCGTGGCTGATAAAGATATAGGCCAGCCGATGCTTTTCCTGTAGCCCCTTCAGCAGCGCCAGAATTTGCGCCTGCACGGTGCGGTCCAGTGAAGAGGTAGGCTCGTCCAGCACGATCAGCTCCGGTTTCAGGATCAACGCGCGGGCAATCGCTATACGCTGGCGCTGTCCGCCGGAAAACTCAGCCGGATACCGGTGCCGGGTCTCGGGATCTAAACCCACTTCCGCCATCACCCGCTTCACGTCGATTTCACGCTGTTGTGCCGTCAGCGCGGGCTGATGAACGCGCAGGCCCTCTTCAATAATCTGCAATACGCTCAGCCGCGGGTTCAGCGAAGAGTTCGGATCCTGAAAGACCACCTGCATCCGCGGGCGGACGGGCAGCATTTGGCGGCGGCTCAGGTTTTGCAGCGGCATGCCGTCAAAGAGAATGCTTCCCTGCGAGGCGATCAGGCGCAGCAGCGCCAGGCCGGTGGTGCTTTTGCCCGAACCGGATTCGCCCACAAGCCCAAGCGACTCGCCCGGACGCAGAGAGAAGCTCATGTTTTTCAGAACATGATTGTGATCGACCACGCGACGCAAAATGCCTTTGCGGATCGGGAATGACACCGACAGGTCCTTAACCTTCAGCAACGGTGCGCTGTCAGCGTTAAGCGGAACCGGGTCGCCAGAGGGTTCGCTATCGAGCAGGCGCTGTGTATACGGGTGCTGAGGCGCGCTCAGCAGGGCAGTTGCCCTGTTCTGTTCGACGCAGCGGCCGTTTTGCATCACGGCCACCGCGTCAGCGAGCTTTTTCACGATGCCCAGGTTATGCGTAATAAACAGCAGGCTCATGTTCAGCTCGTCGCGCAGTTCACGCAGCAGTTGCAGAATTTGCGCCTGCACCGTGACGTCCAGCGCGGTGGTGGGTTCATCCGCAATCAACAGTTCGGGGCGCGTCAGCAGCGCCATCGCGATCATCACGCGCTGGCGCTCGCCGCCGGAAAGCTGATGCGGGAAATCGTTCAGCCGTTTCGCCGCATTACGAATGCCGGTGCGTTCAAGGCAGTCCAGAATTTCCCCCCGCGCTGCCTCTTTACGCATTCCCCGATGAAGTGACAGCACTTCATAGAGCTGTTTTTCCAGCGTATGCAATGGATTGAGCGACACCATCGGCTCCTGAAAAATCATGGCAATCTTATTGCCACGAATGCCGCGCAGGGTTTGCTCATCAGCGTTCAGCAGGGATTGTCCATGGAACAGAATATCCCCCTGCGGATAGCTGACCGGCGGGGAAGGGAGCAGGCGCAGCACCGACAGTGCCGAAACGCTCTTACCGGAGCCGGATTCCCCGACCAGCGCCAGCGTCTCTCCGCGCTGGATCTGCAACGATAAATCCGTCACCACCGGGCGAGATTCGCCCTGCTTTGAAAACGCAATCGACAGATTTTCTATGCTCAGAAGAGGCCGGGTCATGTCATACCGCCTTGTTGGGATCGAAGGCATCGCGCACGGCTTCGCCAATAAAAATCAGCAGGGAAAGCAGCACAGCCACGGAGAGGAATGCGGCGATGCCCAGCCAGGGGGCCTGGAGGTTGTTTTTGCCCTGCAACAGCAGTTCGCCAAGAGACGGCGAGCCCAGCGGCAAACCGAAACCAAGAAAATCAAGCGACGTCAGGGTGGTAATGGAGCTACACAAAATAAACGGCAGGAAGGTGAGGGTCGCCACCACCGCATTGGGAAGCATGTGACGGAAGATAATTGCGCGATCGCTCACGCCTAATGCCTGCGCGGCGCGAATATAATCGTAATTTCGCGTGCGCAGAAACTCCGCGCGCACCACGCCGACCAGTGCCATCCAGCCGAACAGGACGGTGATGCCTAACAGCCACCAGAAGCCAGGCTGTACTACGCTGGACAGCAGGATAATCAGAAACAGCGTCGGCATACCGGACCAGACTTCAATTACGCGCTGCCCCCACAAATCGATTTTTCCACCGTAATAGCCCTGCACGGCGCCCGCCACGACGCCCATCACGCTGCTAAAGAGCGTCAGAAGCAGCCCAAACAGGAGCGAGATGCGGGTGCCATAGAGGATGCGCGCCAGCACATCGCCGCCGTTGGCGTCCGTTCCCAGCCAGTTCTGCGAGGAAGGCGGGGAAGGGAAGGGGGTGGACGTGGCGTAGTTAATACTGTTCGCGCCAAAGCGAATCGGTGCCCAAAGCGCCCAGCCGTGCTGCGCGATCTGTTCACGTAACCAGGGATCCTGATACTCGGCTGGCGTCGCAAACGGACCGCCAAAATCGCTTTCGCTATAGGTAGTAAGCACCGGCACGTACCAGCGATCTTTGAAATGCACCAGCAGGGGTTTATCGTTGGCAATCAGTTCGGAACACAGACTTAAGGCGAACAGGACGGCGAAGATCCACAGCGACCAGTAGCCGCGACGGTTGTGGCGAAAGCGCGCCCAGCGGGCCTGATTGACGGGGCTTAAACGCAACATCAGCGGCCCTCAAAATCGATACGGGGATCGACCAGCGTATAGCTGATATCGCTGATGATATTCAGCAGCAGGCCGATCAGGGTGAAAATGTACAGTGTGCCAAACATCACCGGGTAATCACGGGAGACGGTGGCCTCATAGCCGAGCAGCCCTAAACCGTTGAGAGAGAACATCACTTCTATCAGCAGAGAGCCGGTAAAAAACATACTGATGAACGTGGCGGGAAAACCGGCAATCACCAGCAGCATGGCGTTACGAAAAACGTGCTTCCACATAATCTGCTTTTCACCGACGCCTTTGGCGCGCGCGGTGACGACGTACTGTTTGCGGATCTCATCAAGAAAGGCATTTTTGGTCAGCATCGTAAGCGC
Source organism: Enterobacter sp. CCUG 70166 (assembly GCF_020224095.1). Lineage (NCBI taxonomy): Bacteria > Pseudomonadati > Pseudomonadota > Gammaproteobacteria > Enterobacterales > Enterobacteriaceae > Enterobacter > Enterobacter sp. CCUG 70166. Next base: position 67,185 of record NZ_NRIQ01000006.1, on the reverse strand, counting down.
CGCAAAACCGCCGATAACCGTCGCCAGCACCGGAAGCGTGATGTGCCAGAAGTAATCGGTGATTTTCTGATACCACGGCAACGTGCTGAAATCCGCAGAGACCAGCCCGCGCAGCGGGAAGAGGTCGAAATAACTGCCGCCAGCGAAAAAGACAATCAGCAGCACGGCAAACAGAAACGCCGGGATAGCGTAGCCGATGATAATGAACGTGCTGCTCCAGATATCAAAACGGCTACCGTTGTAGACCGCTTTGCGGATCCCCAGCGGAATGGAGACCAGATAAATAATCAGCGTCCCCCACAGTCCGAGCGTGATGGAAACCGGCAGGCTTTGCTTGATCAGGGTTAGCACCGAGGCGCTGCGAAACAGGCTGTCGCCAAAATCGAAACGGACATAATCCCAGAGCATCCTGAAATATCGCTCGTGCAGCGGCTTGTCAAAACCATAGCGATGGGTGATCTCGGCGATCACCTCCGGATCCAGTCCCCGACCGCCCCGGTAGTGGCTTTCGCTGATATTGCCCACGCCCGTCCGGGCATGGCTGGCCCCCATTCCTTCACCGCCGCCGCCCGGCATGCCGCCAGCGTGACCAAATTCTATGGCCGCAATCGCCTGGTCCACCGGGCCGCCGGGGGCAATCTGCACGATAAAAAAGTTAATGGTAATGATGGCCCATAGCGTCGGGATAACCAGCAGCAGCCTGCGGATAAGATAAGCGCCCATCGTCACTCCTCAACGCCGCGCTGCGGGCAGTTTTGCGGCTTTATTCACGTCATACCACCACGTATCAAAACCAAGCGTATAAACCGGGCGAACGGCGGGCAGGGAGAATTTGTCCCAGCGGGCCACGCGATCTTCACCCATGTACCACATCGGCAGCATGTAATAGTTCCAGGTTAACACCCGGTCAAGCGCGCGCCCGAGCGGCAGAAGTTTCTCTTTATCGCCCTGAGCGGCAACGATTTTCGCGATCAGCGCATCAATCACCGGACTCTTTACCCCCGGAGCGTTGTAGGAGGAGTCGATATACCCCGATGCCCAGGAGATTTGCAGGTCTGAACTCGGCCACGGCTGGGCAGCCCACAGGGTTTGCATCATGTCGTAATCGCGACTGCGCTTGCGGTTGGTCAGCTGGGCAATATCGACCTGGCGGATATTCATGGTCACCCCAAGACGGGCAAGGTTCTTCTTAAACGGCAGCACCCACTGATCGTTTGCGCCGGAGGCAATCAGCAGTTCGAAGCTGAGCGGCTTACCAGTTTTAACATTTACTCGTAGCCGATTTTTCAACACCCAGCCAGCGTCATCCAGCAGTTTGCTGGCTTTCAGCAGGTTGTCCCGGTCGAACCCGTTTCCGTCGGATTTTGGCGGTTCAAATAGGCGGGTGAACACTTCCGGCGGGAGCTCCGCTTTCATTGGGGCCAGCAAAACCAGCTCGTCCGCGTGGGGATAATCGCGGGCGGCATATTCAGTATTCTGGAAATAGCTGTTCGCCCGGCTGTAGGCTCCGTAAAACAGCGCTTTGTTCATCCATTCGAAATCAAACGCCAGGGTAATAGCTTCACGCACCCGACGATCGGAAAAAACCGGGCGCTGAATATTAAACGCCAGCCAGCGCGTGTCCTGCGCGGATTCGTTTTTATGTTCGTCTTTAACGATATAGCCTTTCGCGAAATTTTTTCCGATATACCGGGTCGCCCAGTTTTTGGCGCTGTTCTCGACACGTAAATCAAATGCGCCTGCCTTAAATGCCTCGAAGGCCACGTTATCATCCAGGTAGTAGTCGTAGCGGATTGTATCGAAGTTCCAGCGGCCCCGGTTTACCGGCAGCGTGGCTGCCCAGTAATCTTTCACGCGGGAATAGATCACGTACTGGCCCATTCGCCAGTCGGTAATGCGATACGGTCCTCCGGCCAGCGGCGGGGAAGAGAGGGGATCGCTCAGCTTATGGTTTTTCCAGAATGATTCGGGCATGACGGGCAGGGAGAACAGGCTCAGCATATTCTCTTTGTTTGGCTCAGGGAGTTCGATTCGCACGGTCAGCGGGGCGATGGCTTTCACCGTGGTGCCCTTGTACACCAGACGAAACTGCGGCACGCCTTCGGTCATAAATTTATGAAAGGTGAACGCCACATCGCGGGCGCTAACCGGCGTACCGTCGTGAAAACGCGCCCGCGGATTAATCGCGATTTCTGCCCAGCTAAAATCATCGGCGTAACGCACGTTCTCAGCGACCAGGGGATAATAGCTGCCGGGCTCGTCGTCGGAGGTGACGAACAGCGTGTCATAGAGGGATTCGGTACGTGCTGCCGCCACGCCGCGCAGGGCGAAGCGGTTAAAGTTGTCAAACGTTCCGGTCGCGGAAAGCGTCACGTTCCCGCCTTTCGGGGCGGCGGGGTTCACATAATCGTAGTGAGTAAAGTTGACCGCATACTTCGGCTCGCCAATGACGGCAAAGGCCGTGCTCTCTTTGATGGTCTGCGCCTGGCTCGACAGGCTCACCAGCGCCAACAGCATCAATACAACGCGCATAATCATAGTGCGGCGGATCCCTTTGTTCACAGGCAGGCTCGGTTGAGGAGAATAATAAGGGACAGCGCCGTGATTGTGAAATTATTCCCCGAGCGTGATGTCGGGTTGCCACGTCCTGAACTGCTCCAGCGGCATTGGTCGGCCGATCCAGTAGCCCTGAAGATAGTTCACGCCATGCTCGCGCAGCCACGCCGCCTGCTCGGGCGTTTCAACACCCTCGGCGACGGTTAACATATTCAGGCGTTCTGCCAGCGTCAGCACCGCGTCAAGCACTGGCGAGGTAACGGTTTCAGTCCCGATGGCATTCACGAAGCCACGGTCAATTTTCAGGTAATCCATCGTGAAGCGTTCCAGATAGATCAGCGCGCTGTGGCCGGTGCCAAAATCATCGATGGCGATTTCAAAACCTTCATTGTGCAGCCATTCAAACAGCTGATTTGCCTCGCGGTGGTTGATCATGTCGCGCTCGGTTATTTCCAGCACAATCTGGAAGTGATCGGGCGGAAGGGCAGCGGCAAACGCGCGCATATCCTCCTTAAAGTTTTCCGCATGCAGATGACCGGGCGCGATGTTGATCCCAAACTTGGCCCCAGGCGGGAGCACCGTTTGCAGGACAGGGGCATCGCGGATAATCAGGTCAAAAAGATGCAGCGTCAGCGGGACAATCAGCTTCTGCGCTTCAGCGAAGTTAATAAAGGCATCCGGTGGAATTTCGCCCATCACCGGGTGCTTCCAGCGCATCAGGACTTCCAGCCCGGTCATTCTGAGCGACTGCGCATCCACGACGGGCTGATAGACCACGTAGAACTGGTCGTGCTTGATGGCCGTAAGGATCTCTTTCCCGGGATTCAGACGGATAGTGAGAATATAGAAATTCAGCAGACCTGCCGCAATACCGCAGACCAGGCCGAAGAACACGGCGTAGAGCAGTTCATCGGTCTTCCAGGCTTGCGCATAGACGTTAACGGTCAGAGGAATATTTTTCAGCGTGGCGGTGCGGGCAGGGACCTCAGGCAAATCCCGCGCCTGAACCAGCATTCCGGACTGGGTGGATAACGCGGAGTCGCCAATGACGATCGATATTCCGGAAAATTCATCCTGACGTGACGTATAAAGAAGGTAAGGCGTCAGGTTGATGTTCACGGAGGTAAATACGCCGCCGTCTTTTACCAGCGGATTGCGATACCAGATAGCGATCGCGGGTTTATCCGGCAGCATGGGCGTACCCGGCAGGAGCGCGATATCAACAGGTTTGCTGATGTGTAGCTGAGGGATAAGCGTTTCCATTGGGGTATTCATCGGACCTGTTGCCGAAGAGCAGAAGGCCTGTTTATCCCGGACCAGCAAAAAGGCGCGCACGTTAATACTGAAGGCCGCGCGTGAGGTGAGCGCCGCACTGACCTCTTCACAGCTGTTCAGCGTGAGCGGCTGGAGCGTATCAATAGAGGTTTTAAGCTCGTCGAAAAAGTTCTCCATGTAGACGCTTAAATCCGTAATGAGGGTATCGTACCTGACTTCTCGCTTGTGATAACTCCAGTAAAACTGTAACGCACTCAGAAGCAGGGCGGTAAACAACCCCGTCAGAATACTGAGAAACAGTATCTTGCGGTTGCTGGAGAAGTAGCGGGTAAACATAGATGTCGTGATTCCTGAAATGACGCGGGATGTCTATCAGTGTAACGGGCAAAAAAAAACACTGCCGGAGCAGTGCTTTTTTAATCGTATCGCCAGCCAAGGGATAACCAACGATACGACAGCAATATTAACTACGGCTCAGAACGCGGCGAGCTTCGTTGTAGCGCTTCTTCCAGTAAGGTTCGTTCATGCTGGAAATCGTCACACCACTGCTGGTGGAAGCATGGACAAACTGATCGTTACCGATATAGATGCCAACGTGTCGACCGGTTGAACCTGCTCTGAACAGGACTAAATCGCCCGTCCGCAGTTTAGTGCGCGAAATGGACTTGCCCATTTCCTGCTGTTCATAAGTAGAACGCGGAAGGTCTAACCCAAACTGCTCACGGAAAGTACGCTGTACGAATGCGGAGCAATCGATGCCTTTCTTGGTGCTGCCGCCCAGGCGGTAACGCACGCCTTTCCAGTCAGCATACTGATCCATAATACGCGACTTAACGTCGAGATTACGTACCATATTTTCAAATTCATCCTGAGAGGCTTGCAGTGAAGAGGAATCTTCCATTCCCACAACACGCGTCTCAGGATGCATATTCTTCGCGGTGTTCGTCGTACTACATGCCGAAAGCAGAACCGCCACTGCAATCGCCGGGATCCCCCGCAAGATATATCTCAAAATTGGTTGAGATTTGACCATTTTGTTTGTTTTCCCTTGAAGTCCTTAACGAAAATATCGTTATAAAAATGCCAACCGTGACGAGACTAATTATCTGTTCACAATGAGACAATTCTTTATGGTGAAATCTGTGGCACAACGCACAAAATTATTCACCACGATAATAATTATCTCAATGGGGCAAAACGAGTTCGAGGTTAACCGATTGCAAAGGGCATTGCGAGCAAAAAAGACCGTTTTTTTATAAGAAAATGTGATACACAACGTTACAGTGCGGAATTGCTCAAAATGCCGCCATTCATACCGGTAATCCCTGCAATTGCTTCATTTTTATCACGAATTGTATGACGGAATGATGACAGCGCTGAATGATGCCGGAAAGAAGTGACTCAGGGATCGAAAACGATCCCTGATGAATGGTGTTAATTAGCGTTATTTATTTGTTTCAGACTTGTTTAAATTTGCCGGGAAGATAGCGATCAAAAATACTTATTACGCGATCGCTCAGGGGAGTCATCAGCACCCAGGGTAAACCAATTAACACCGCCGTGAGGGAGCCTACGGCGATATCTGTCAGCCAGTGAGCGCCAATCATCACCCGCGGGAATGCAAATACCACCACAATAACCAGGGCGATGGCGAAGGCTTTTTTACCGAAATAGCGCAGCATGAAGCCAGCAAAAATCAGCAGCATCATACCGTGGTCGCCCGGGAAGCTGTCCTTCGAGGCGTCTTTGGTTGGAATATGAAGCAGCTCGCTGACGCGGTTAATATTCGGGAAAGAGAGCGACGGACTGGCGCGTTTAACCGGCATCAGATGCTGCGCCAGCTGGTTGATAATCACGGCTGCCAGCAGCATGACCAGGCCGATAATCAGAATACGGCGACGACCCGTTTTGTCCTCCTTCAGCCAGAAGGAGAGCATCAGACAGCCCATTGCCAGCAGCGAACAGCCGTCAAACGCGCGGTTGTTGGTGATCGCCACCAGCCACAGGAAGGCTTCACTCTTCGCCAGCGCTTGGTTAAAGAAGTGGAACAGCCCGGAATCCAGCGGGAACCAGAAACCGTGATCCGCCGGGATATACCAGGAGAAAAAGAGCGCCAGACCGGCAGCGTTGAGCAATAAAATAGCAGGAAGTCGAGTCGTCATAGTCTTCAGCAATGTGTGAAATCAGGGGCAACGTTAGCCGCCCAAACTTAAACGAAGCTTCAACAGGCTTGACTGGAGGGCATTCCAGTCGGTATTAACCGCACTAATTAACTCTATCCGGCTGTCGGGTGGCGCGACGTTCTGGGTTTCTATAAAGAAATCCTCGCCCTGACGATTAATGCGCACCAGACCATCCGGGGTGCGCATGATCCCTTTTACCCGCTCAACCGGCGCCAGTCTCGCCCATTCCAGTATACCAATGGTGTCGAAAACCGTATCGGCATCGAAGATCCAGCCGCAGGCCTGGTGTCCCTGGCCGCTGTTCAGATTTCGACGCCAGCGCTGATGTTCCGGCAGGCTCAGCGCAGCCAGACCTTGCTTCGCGCCGTGGCTATGCGAATGCTCTGCGCTGGCAGGCAGTTGCGTCTGGTTGAGGCGGGGAAGATCGAGCAGGGCGCCATCAATGTTGCCCTGGGTGGTCTGCACATACTGACGTCCACCGCCAGCCTGCTGCCACCAGGCATTGAACGCGGCCTGACTCTCAGCCGTCGCGCGATCGGATTTATTCGCCACGATGATATCTGCCGAGGCGAGCTGGTCGCGGAAATTGTCGTTATTGATCGCTTTTTCATCCAGCAGCTGGCGGGGGTCGAGCAGGCAAAGCGTCGCACGCAGCTCAAGCCACGGCTCGTAGACCGGGGCGGTCAGTAAATCAAGAATTTGCTTCGGATGACCCAGCCCAGTGGGTTCAATCAGCAGACGGTCAGGCTTGCCCTGACGCAGCAGCGTATTCAGCCCGACCTGCATCGGCAGACCATTCACGCAGCACATACACCCGCCCGGGATCTCTTTCACCATCGCGCCGCTGTCGGCGAGCAACGCGCCGTCGATCCCCACTTCGCCAAATTCGTTGACCAGCACGGCCCACTTTTCCGCCGGATCTTTATTGGCCAGCAAATGCAGAATGGACGTAGTTTTACCGCTGCCGAGAAAACCGGTGATCAGGTTGGTTTTGGTCACGTGCGCTCCGATAAATAATTGTGATGTAGTAACAACTATCTATCATCCTGACGAAAAAATCGGGCATTGAGAAGAGGGAGGGCGAACGGAGCGTAAAACCGTTCGCCTTAAACGCAATAATCGCTAAATTTTTAACGTTTCGATAACGGCCTGACGCGCGCCGAGCCGGACGAGGCGCTGGTACGCGCCGGTGATTGCCTCGACAAAGACAGGGTTTTTCGGCAGGTCGTCGCCAAAGATTTCTTTTAGCGTCAGCAGGGCGCTAACGCGTTCTGCGTCACTGCTGGTAGCGACAATGGCCTGAAACTTGTCGCTCAGCGGATCGCGCACGTCAATGGCGTTGCCCTGGTCGTCCGTCCCGCTGACGTAGCGCATCCAGCCTGCGACGCCCAGCTCCAGTAATGGCCAGGCGGTGTTACGCTCAAGATGCATGCGGATCCCATCCAGCATGCGCTGAGGCAGCTTCTGACTGCCGTCCATAGCGATTTGCCAGGTGCGGTGCTGTAGCGCCGGGTTGGCGAAGCGGTCAAGCAGGCTGTCAGCATAGGCTGTCAGATCGACGTTGGTGATGCGCAGCGTAGGGGCCTGCTCATTCAGCATCAGCCTGCGGGCAGCCTCGCGGAAGCTGTCGTCCTGCATACATTCATTTATGTGCGCGTAGCCGGCAAGGTAGCCCAGATACGCCAGGAAGGAGTGGCTGCCGTTCAGCATCCGCAGCTTCATCTGCTCCCAGGGCAGGACATCCTCAACCATCTGTACGCCTGCAACCTCCCATTCCGGACGCCCGGCGACAAAGTTATCTTCCACTACCCACTGAATGAACGGTTCACAGCTGATGGCGCAGGGATCTTCAACGCCAAGTTCCTGGGTGATTTCCGCGAGTGAGGCGTCAGTGGCGGCGGGCACGATTCGGTCGACCATGGTGCCAGGGAAGCTCACGTGCGCCTCGATCCATCCGGCCAGCTCTGCGGATCGCTTTCCGGCCATGCCGAGAACGGCATTTTTCACCACGTGGCCGTTGTCGGGAATGTTGTCGCAGGAGAGCACGGTAAACGCTGGCAGGCTGCGCTCGCGGCGGCGATGAAGCGCTTCGACCAGAATACCCGGCGCGGAATGCGGCTCAGACGGATGCTCAAGATCGTGCAGAATGCGGCTGTTGTGCATATCCAGTTTCCCCGTCGCCGGATCGATGCAGTAGCCTTTTTCGGTAATGGTGAGGGAGACAATGGCCACCTGCGGTTCGCAGAACTTCTCAATAATGGCTGCCAGCGAGTCGAGTTTTGCGTTCAGGCACTCTTTTACCGCACCGATAATAATGGGCTGATTGCCTTCGGCACCTTTCTCCAGCACGGTAAACAGATGATCCTGCGCGCGGAGCTGGCGCATGAGAACATCGCCGCTAAAGAGGCTAATCTCACAAATACCCCAGTCGCCTCCTTTGGCGTTCAGCACCCGGTTTGTTAACAACGCCTGATGCGCCCGGTGGAACGCGCCAAAGCCGAAATGGACGCTGCGGGAGCGTAACTGCTCGCGATCGTAGCGGGGCTGCTGGACATGAGCAGGAAGCGCGGTGGAGGCAATAGTCTTCATGTAGTACACACCTGATTAACCATTAATTAACAATGCCAGTGTAAAGTTATATGACAACAAATTAAATTGGTAAGCCGTAAATATCCCGGTTATGTGAGTTTGATCAATCAATGTCGCGCGCTGTGTTGACCACTTCGATTAAACATGTATGGTAGTCGTCATTGAGGTAATCCATATTGGTATAACAACTTGAGAGGGTGGGGCAATGGAACAAACCTGGCGTTGGTACGGGCCGAACGATCCGGTTTCTCTTGATGATGTGCGTCAGGCTGGCGCAACGGGTGTGGTCACGGCGCTGCATCATATTCCGAACGGTCAGGTGTGGCCGGTGGAGGAAATCCAAAAGCGTCAGGCACAGCTGGCAGAGAAGGGTCTAACCTGGTCTGTCGTGGAAAGTATTCCGGTTCACGAAGATATCAAAACCCACTCCGGTGAGTGTGAAACCTGGATTGCGAATTATCAGCAGAGCATTCGTAACCTGGCGGCCTGCGGTATTGATACCGTCTGCTATAACTTTATGCCAATTCTGGACTGGACGCGTACCGACCTGGAATATGAAATGGCCGATGGTTCGAAGGCGCTGCGTTTCGATCAAATCGCTTTTGCGGCTTTCGAGCTACACATTCTGAAGCGTCCGGGGGCGGAAGCAGACTACACCGCCGAAGAGCAGCAGCAGGCGCTGGCGTGGTTCAATGCCGCCAGTGAAGCGGACATTGAGAAGCTGGTTCGCAATATTATCGCGGGCCTGCCGGGGGCGGAAGAGGGCTATACCCTCGATCAGTTCCGCGCGCGCCTGGCGGAATATGGCGATATCGATAAAAACCAGCTGCGTGAAAACATGGCGCACTTCCTGCGCGCTATCGTGCCGGTGGCAGAAGAAGCGGGCGTGCGGCTGGCGGTCCATCCGGACGATCCTCCGCGCCCAATCCTCGGCCTGCCGCGTATCGTGTCGACCATTGAGGATATGCAGTGGCTAAAAGAGACGGTGGACAGCATCTACAACGGCTTTACCATGTGTACGGGCTCTTACGGCGTGCGTGCGGATAACGATCTGGTGCGGATGATCGAAACCTTTGGGGATCGCATTCATTTCACTCACCTGCGTGCAACCTGCCGTGAAGAGAATCCAAAAACCTTCCATGAAGCAGCCCACCTTGGCGGCGACGTGAACATGGTTGCGGTGGTGGATGCCATTCTCTCTGAAGAAGTACGTCGTAAGCAGGCGGGGGATGTACGTCCTATCCCGTTCCGTCCGGATCACGGGCATCAGATGCTGGACGATCTGCGCAAGAAAACGAATCCAGGGTATTCGGCGATTGGCCGTCTGAAAGGGATGGCGGAAGTGCGCGGTATTGAGCTGGCGCTGAAAATGACGAAGTATCCAGAGCTTCTGTAAGCCTGATTGCCCGGTGGCGCTACGCTTACCGGGCCTACGAAAAACCGGCTCTGAGGCCGGTTTTTGTGTTTTTGTAGGCCGGGTAAGGCGCAGCCGCCACCCGGCAAACGCCACAATCAGTCAGCGCGACCCATATAGCGTTTTTCTTCGATATGGATACGGATTTTCTCGCCCGCTGACAGGTATTCTGGCACCTGTACGACCAGACCGGTAGTCAGGGTAGCCGGTTTGTTACGCGCGCTTGCAGACGCGCCTTTGATGCCCGGTGCCGTTTCAACGATTTCCAGATCAACGGTCTGCGGCAGCTCCAGCGCCAGCAACACGCCATCCCAGGTCAGCACCTGCATGTCCGGCATTCCACCTTCAGGAATAAACAGCAGCTCTTCTTCAATCTGATCTTTGGTGAAGATATACGGGGTGTAATCTTCTTTATCCATGAACACGTATTCGTTGCCGTCGATATAAGAAAAATCAACGTAGCGACGGGTCAGGGTCACGGTATCCACGATATCGTCGCCTTTAAAACGTTCTTCCACTTTCAGGCCGGTACGGACATCGGAGAAACGCATTTTATACAGCGTTGCTGCGCCACGGGCGCTGGGTGCCTGAATGTCGATATCTTTCACAATCAGCAGTTTGCCGTTGTAATTCAGTACCATACCTTTCTTGATTTCGTTCGCTCTTGGCATTGCAGTAATCCTGTTTACGGGAGGTAAAAAATATCGCGCCAAATTACTCGCGCGCGGCCTTTCAGGCAAGCGGAATTCGTGGGTTTTGCTATCAATACATAAAAGGTGTTACTGTGCGCGCAATGCCCGACTGCGCGGGCATCTGCCACCAACAGAGAGCATGTATGGATTGTCGTTCCGACTGTGGCGCGTGCTGTACCGCACCGTCCATCTCAAGCCCCATTCCAGGCATGCCACAAGGCAAGCCTGCCAATACCCGCTGCGTTCAGCTCTCTGATTCCAACCTGTGCATGATCTTTGGCTCGCCTTTACGCCCGAAGGTGTGCTCCGGGCTCCAGCCTGGCGCCGAAATGTGCGGCAGTACGCGCCAGCAAGCCATGACTTACCTGCTTGAGCTGGAAGCGCTCACCGCGCCTTAAACGTCTTTGATCCGCGTCAGGCAGCTCAGCGTCAGGACGCACATCACCAGCGCAATCCAGAACACCGTATGATAGTTCCAGATTTCAGCCACAACGCCCGCCAGTGAGCCTGCAATAATCCAGCCCACGCGGGTGGTATTAGTATAAAGGGTGGTGGCAGCGCCTGCCTGACCCGGCATCAGATCCTGGAAGTAGAGCATGCCGATACCGGCCAGAATGCCGATATAAATGGCGTTCAGCAGCTGTAAAGCAAGAAGCAGGGCTGGCGTATGAACCGTCAGCATACCGATATAAAACAGCAGCCCTGCAACGGCGGCGATGCGCATCAAAAAGCGCTTGCCGAAGCGCTTCGCGTAATAGCCCGCAATCAGCATGGTGGGGATCTCAAGCCCCGCGGCGGTTCCCATCATGATCCCGGCCAGCTTCTCCGGCAGATGCAGCTCATCAATAATAAACAACGGCATATTAATGATATAGAGGCTGTTCGTTCCCCACATCAGCGTACAGATAATGAATAACAGTAGTGCGTCGCGCCGGTTACGCCGCGGTGCTTCCAGCGTACCGGTCGCCACTTTCGGCTCTTTACGCATGGAAGGCAGGAAGAACCATACCATTGCGCCACACACCACGAAGGCTACCGCCGCGCTGAGGTACATTACCGTAAAGCCAAAACCCATTGCCAGCGCGTAGGCGAGCGGGGGGCCAATCACCCACGCAAGCGACACCTGCGCGCGCAGTATCGAGCTGAACATCACCGCTTCCCGCCCGGTGCGGTCGGCATGCTCGCGGGCAAGGGCGAACATCTGCGGGTTGGCGGTCGAGCCGAAGCTGCTCAGGAACACCCCAACAAACAGCAGAATGAAATAGTTGCGGTTCCAGGCAAACAACACGCAGGCGAAAACGCCCAGCAGACAGCAAAAAACAATCAGGCTTTTGCGATCGCCTTTTCTGTCGGAACGCCCGGCCAGAAACTGGCTGACCAGGATGCCAATGATGGCGCTCCCGGTGAAGAAGAAGCCAACCATCGCCGGACGCGCGTGGACTTCGTTGGTCAGAAACAGGCTCAGCGTAGGCGTTTGTAACGCACCGGCAATACCGGTGAGGAAAGCAACAATCAAAAACGCCGTTGACGTCAAATCAAAGGGCTTTGGTGAGGCGGCAGCGGGGGTGTTATGCATGTTCAGTCTTTGCGAGTAACAGAGAGAGGCGGAGTTTACGCCGCCTGTCATTAAATAAACAGAGGGCAAAATCAAGATTGCCACAATAAATCAAAATAGCATTTCAGTTTAACGCTGTTTCGCTGAAGCGTGCTGAACCTGTTTGCTGAACATCAGCAAAAACCTCCCTATTGAAGAAGAAATGTGCTGCACTTCTAAATTCTGCAACAAGAAATGTAACTTTTCTTGCAACCTTTTGTAGAAAAGACAAGACTTCTTGAAACGTTTCAGCGCTATCTTGCATGTCCTGTAGAAGCAGGTTAGCGCATATTTTCTCAGTTAAGCTGAAACGATTCAATTTCAGCAGGAGAGGGGAATCATGTTCCAGTTATCTGTTCAGGATATCCACCCGGGCGAACAGGCCGGGAACAAAGAAGAGGCTATTCGCCAGGTCGCCGCTGCGCTCGTGCAGGCTGGCAACGTGGCGGACGGCTACGTCAACGGCATGCTGGCGCGTGAACAGCAGACCTCCACCTTCCTCGGTAACGGTATTGCAATTCCGCACGGCACCACGGACACCCGCGATCAGGTGCTGAAAACCGGCGTGCAGGTTTACCAGTTCCCGCAGGGCGTGCTCTGGGGCGAGGGGCAGGTGGCTTACGTGGCGATCGGTATCGCGGCCAGCGGTGACGAACATCTGGGCCTGCTGCGTCAGCTGACGCACGTGCTGAGCGATGATGCCGTCGCGGAACAGCTTAAATCCGCCACCACTGCTGAAGAGCTGCGTGCCCTGCTGATGGGCGAAAAACAGAGCGAAGCACTGAAGCTGGATAATGAAACCCTGATGCTGGACGTCGTTGCGTCCGATCTGGTGACGCTCCAGGCGCTGAACGCGGCTCGCCTGAAAGAGGTGGGGGCGGCTGATACCGCCTTTGTGACCCGCACCATCAATGATAAGCCTTTAAACCTGGGTCAGGGCATCTGGCTGAACGACAGTGCTGAAGGCAACCTGCGCAGTGCTATCGCGGTCAGCCGTGCTGCGGTTGCCTTTGAGACAGACGGGGAACGCGCCGCGATGCTGGTAACCGTTGCCATGGCTGACGATCAGCCGGTATCCGTGCTGAAGCGCCTTGGCGATCTGCTGCTGAATAATAAAGCTGAAAAATTGCTGAACGCAGACGCGGCGACGGTGCTGGCCGTGTTGACCAGCGACGATGCGCTGACGGACGACCTGCTGAGCGCGGAGTACGTGGTGCGTAACGAACACGGCCTGCATGCCCGTCCGGGCACCATGCTGGTGAATACCATTAAACAATTTGAAAGTGAGATCACCGTGACCAATCTGGACGGTTCGGGTAAACCAGCCAACGGGCGCAGCCTGATGAAAGTTGTCGCGCTGGGTGTGAAGAAAGGCCATCGTCTGCGTTTTACCGCGCAGGGTGCTGATGCTGAACAGGCGCTGAAAGCGATTGGCGACGCCATCGCGGCCGGTCTGGGGGAGGGCGCATAATGAGCAGACGTGTTGCGACCATTACGCTGAACCCGGCTTACGATCTGGTGGGCTTCTGCCCGGAAATTGAGCGTGGCGAAGTTAACCTGGTGCGAACCACCGGCCTGCATGCTGCAGGGAAAGGGATTAACGTGGCGAAGGTGCTGAAAGATCTCGGCATCGACGTCACCGTTGGCGGCTTCCTTGGCAAAGACAACCAGGACGGTTTTCAGCAGTTGTTCAGTGAACTGGGCATCGCCAACCGTTTTCAGGTTGTGCAGGGCCGTACCCGTATTAACGTTAAGCTGACCGAGAAAGACGGTGAAGTGACCGATCTGAACTTCTCTGGCTTCGAAGTGACCCCGGCTGACTGGGAGCGCTTCGTTGCCGATTCCCTGAGCTGGCTGGGCCAGTTTGACATGGTGTGCGTCAGCGGCAGCTTGCCGTCCGGCGTCAGCCCGGAAGCGTTCACCGACTGGATGACGCGCCTGCGCAGCCAGTGCCCGTGCATTATTTTTGACAGCAGCCGCGACGCGCTGGTCGCCGGTCTGAAAGCCTCGCCATGGCTGGTTAAGCCTAACCGCCGTGAACTGGAAATCTGGGCGGGCCGTAAGCTGCCAGAATTAAAGGATGTGATTGACGCTGCCCATGCGCTGCGCGAGCAGGGTATCGCTCATGTGGTGATTTCGCTGGGTGCAGAAGGTGCTCTGTGGGTTAACGCCTCCGGGGAATGGATTGCCAAACCGCCTTCTATGGAAGTGGTCAGCACCGTGGGTGCCGGGGATTCGATGGTTGGCGGCCTAATCTACGGTCTGCTGATGCGCGAATCCAGTGAACATACCCTACGCCTTGCTACCGCCGTTGCGGCCCTGGCCGTGAGCCAGAGCAATGTCGGTATTACCGATCGTACCCAGTTAGCCGCGATGATGGCGCGCGTTGACTTAAAACCTTTTAACTAACAGCAGGAGAGGAATAATGAAAACGCTGCTGATCATTGACTCCGGTCTCGGACAGGCTCGTGCCTATATGGCGAAGACCCTGCTGGGCGCGGCGGCACAAAAAGCGCACCTGGATATCATTGATAACCCGGGTGATGCTGAAATGGCGATTGTTCTGGGCGACAAAATCCCCGCGGACAGCGCCCTGAACGGCAAAAAAGTATGGCTGGGCGATATTAACCGCGCGGTGGCACACCCTGAACTGTTTCTGAGCGAAGCAAAAGGTCATGCGACGGTTTACAGCGCACCCGTTGAGGCCGCGCCGGTCGCAACCGCTGGGCCGAAACGCATTGTTGCGGTAACGGCCTGCCCGACAGGTGTGGCTCACACCTTTATGGCGGCTGAAGCCATTGAAACCGAAGCGAAAAAACGCGGCTGGTGGGTGAAGGTTGAAACTCGCGGCTCTGTTGGCGCGGGTAATGCCATCACGCCGGAAGAGGTGGCCGAAGCCGATCTGGTGATCGTGGCGGCCGATATCGAAGTGGATCTGGCGAAGTTTGCCGGTAAGCCGATGTACCGCACCTCAACCGGCCTGGCGCTGAAGAAAACTGCGCAGGAGTTTGATAAAGCGCTGGCGGAAGCCAAACCTTATCAGGCGACCGGTGCGGCTAAAACGCCTGGCGAAGGTAAGAAAGAGTCTGCGGGTGCCTATCGTCACCTGTTAACCGGGGTTTCCTACATGCTGCCGATGGTGGTGGCGGGCGGCCTGTGTATTGCGCTCTCCTTTGCCTTTGGTATCGAAGCCTTTAAAGAGCAGGGCACGCTGGCGGCAGCCTTGATGCAGATTGGTGGCGGCTCCGCGTTTGCGCTGATGGTGCCGGTGCTGGCGGGCTTTATCGCCTTCTCCATCGCTGACCGTCCGGGTCTGACGCCGGGTCTTATCGGCGGTATGCTGGCCGTGAGCACTGGTTCTGGCTTTATCGGCGGTATTATTGCCGGTTTCCTTGCCGGCTACGTGGCGAAGCTCATCAGCTCTAAGCTGAAGCTGCCGCAGAGTATGGAGGCGCTGAAACCTATCCTGATCATCCCGCTGATTTCCAGCCTGGTGGTCGGTCTGGCGATGATTTACCTGATTGGTAAGCCGGTCGCGGGCATTCTGGAAGGTCTGACCCACTGGCTGCAAACCATGGGGACGGCGAACGCGGTGCTGTTGGGCGCAATCCTCGGCGGTATGATGTGTACTGACATGGGCGGTCCGGTAAACAAAGCGGCATACGCGTTCGGCGTTGGCCTGCTGAGTACCCAGACCTATGCGCCTATGGCGGCGATCATGGCGGCAGGTATGGTGCCTCCGCTGGCACTTGGCCTGGCGACAATCATTGCCCGTCGTAAGTTCGATAAAGCGCAGCAGGAAGGCGGCAAAGCGGCGCTGGTGCTGGGTCTGTGCTTCATTACCGAAGGCGCAATCCCGTTTGCGGCGCGCGATCCAATGCGTGTTCTGCCATGCTGTATCGTCGGCGGTGCGGTAACGGGAGCTATCTCCATGGCGGTAGGTGCGAAACTGATGGCACCGCACGGCGGTCTGTTCGTCCTGCTGATCCCTGGCGCCATCACGCCGGTGCTGGGCTACCTGCTGGCGATTGTTGCCGGTACGCTGGTGGCGGGTCTGTCTTACGCGGTGCTGAAGCGTCCGGAAGCGGAAGTGGTCGCAAAAGCAGCCTAAAAGAGGTGTCGGGTGGCGGCTTCGCCTTACCCGACCTACAAAAAAGCCGGGTCGCGTTTAGCGCCCGGCTTTTTTTATGCCGCCTGTTCAGCGGTCTGCTGTGCCTTCAGCCAGGCAATCTCTTCTGCCCAGATATCCGGATTGATGGTTTCCAGCACCATTGGAATGCCGTCGAAGCGGGCATCCTGCATGATAAAGCGGAACGCATCGTGGCCGATATTACCTTCGCCCAGGCTGTGGTGACGGTCTACGCGGCTGCCGAACGCGCTTTTCGCATCGTTTAAGTGCATACCGCGAAGATATTTAAAACCAACAATACGCTCGAACTCTTCGAAGGTATTTTTCGTGGCCTCGGTTGTGCGCAGGTCATACCCGGCGGCAAACGCGTGGCAGGTATCAATGCACACGCCCACGCGGGATTTGTCTTCCACGCCGTCGATGATCGCCGCCAGATGCTCAAACCTGAAGCCGAGGTTGCTGCCCTGACCGGCGGTATTCTCAATCACCGCCGTCACGCCCTGGGTTTTATCCAGCGTCATGTTGATGGACTCGGCGATGCGCGCCAGACAGGCGTCTTCGTCGATTTGCATCAGATGGCTACCGGGATGGAAGTTCAGCAGCGTCAGCCCCAGCTGTTCACAGCGCTGAACCTCATCCAGGAATGCTTCGCGGGATTTTTCCAGCGCCTCAGCAACCGGGTGGCCGAGGTTAATCAGGTAGCTGTCGTGCGGGAGGATCTGCCCAGGCCCATAGCGGTATTTCTCGCAGGCGGCTTTGAAGTCATCAATCACTTCCGCGGTGAGGGGAGCTGCGCGCCACTGCCGCTGGTTTTTGGTGAACAGGGCGAAAGCGGTCGCCTCGATTTCGGCGGCGCGAATGGCGGCATTCGCAAGGCCACCGGCAGCGCTGACGTGCGCTCCAACATATTTCATAAAAAGACTCCTGTTAACCCGAAATGCCTATGATAGCGGGTTAACAGGAGAAGGACGAGATGGTTTATGCCAACAGGCTGTGTACCGCAAGGTTAATCGCACCGCCGCCAACAATCAGCCAGATGAACAGCACCAGCGCCATCAGCAGCGGTTTCGCCCCGGCTTTTTTCAGCGCGCTGACGTGCGTGGTGACGCCCAGCGCCGCCATTGCCATCGCCAGCAGGACCGTATCCAGCGTGACCAGCATATCCACCATCGCTTTTGGCAGCAGGTGGAAAGAGTTGAAGATAGCGACCACGATGAACAGGATCGCAAACCACGGAATGGTGATTTTGCTTTTCTCGCTGCCGCCTGCCGGAGCCAGCTGTTTAACCCGCGCCGCAAGGAAAATCAGGAACGGGGCCAGCATCATCACGCGCAGCATTTTGGCGATGACCGCCGCGTTTTCCGCTTCCGGATTAATGGCGTGACCTGCCGTCACCACCTGCGCCACTTCGTGCATGGTTGAGCCGATATAAATGCCGTAGGTTTCCGGGCTAAACCAGTGCGCCACCAGCGGATACATGGCTGGATACAGGAAGATCGCCAGCGTACCGAAGATAACTACCGTCGCGACGGCAACCGTGACTTTACTGGCTTCGGCTTTGACTACCGGCTCTGTTGCCAGTACAGCCGCTGCGCCGCAGATGCTGCTACCCGCACCGATCAGCCAGCTGGTCTGTTTGTCCAGTCCAAAGATCTTCTGGCCGATAAAGCACGCCAGTAAAAAGGTGCTCGAAAGGGTCAGGACGTCGATGGCAATCCCGCTGACACCCACATCCGCAATCTGCGAAAAGGTGAGACGGAAGCCATAAAGGATGATCCCGAGACGTAATAAATGCTGCTTGGCGAAAATCACGCCGCCGTCGCAGGATTTCCAGATGTGCGGGTAAACGGTGTTCCCGACCACCATGCCGAGCAGAATGGCCAGCGTCAGGGCGCTGAACCCTGCACCGGCAACAGCCGGTATACTGCCACCCCATAAGGCCACGCCGGTAACCACGGCGCTGAGCGCGAGACCCGGCACGAAGTGCCACACTGTACGATGATGTTGTAAGGTGATTTCTGACATAACCTTCTCCTTTGTCTGGCTAAAGGTTACGGCGCTCTGGCTTAAAAATAAAATTGATTATATATTTATAATCAATCTTTATAAGTGGTAAGCAACCATGCACATTACATTGCGTCAGCTGGAAGTATTTGCCGAGGTGCTGAAAAGCGGCTCGACAACCCAGGCGTCACAAATGCTGGCGCTCTCGCAGTCCGCCGTTAGCGCGGCCTTGACCGATCTTGAAGGGCAACTGGGCGTCCAGCTTTTCGACAGGGTAGGAAAGCGACTGGTGGTGAACGAACATGGCCGCCTGCTGTATCCGCGTGCCCTGGCCTTGCTTGAGCAGGCAACGGAGATCGAACAGCTGTTCCGCGAGGACAACGGCGCTATTCGCGTCTACGCCAGCAGCACGATCGGTAATTACATCCTGCCGGAAGTGATCGCCCGCTACCGCCGGGATTTTCCGACCCTGCCGCTGGAGATGAGCGTCGGCAACAGCCAGGACGTGATTAACGCGGTGATTGATTTCCGCGTGGACATCGGTCTTATCGAAGGGCCGTGCCACAACGTGGATATCATTGCGGAGCCCTGGCTGGAGGATGAGCTGGTGGTGTTTGCCTCTCCGGCCTCTTCTTTACTCCAGGGCGAGGTTACGCTGGAGCGTCTGGCGCAAGCGCAGTGGATCCTGCGAGAGCAGGGCTCCGGCACGCGTGAGATTGTCGATTATCTACTGCTGTCCCATCTGCCGCAGTTCCAGCTAGGGATGGAGTTAGGTAACTCCGAGGCCATTAAGCATGCCGTACGTCATGGCCTGGGCATTAGCTGTCTTTCCCGACGGGTGATCGCCGAACAGCTGGAAACCGGCTCTCTGGTTGAGATCCCCGTTCCGCTGCCGAAGCTGGTGCGCACGCTGTGGTGCATCCACCATCGTCAGAAACACCTTTCCAGCTCGCTCCAGCGTTTTCTGCGCTATTGCGAGATGTAAAAGCGCCCCTCACCCTGGCCCTCTCCCCAAAGGGGAGAGGGAAAAATTATGCTTTACTTATAATCCTGGCCGAGTCATGAAGCTCTCTTATAACTGAGCATTTCTGCCGGAAGCAACGCAGATCGTCTGCTACAATCGCGCCTCATTTATTGAATGGACAGCATTTTCACATGGTTTCAGAAACTAAAACCACAGAAGCGCCCGCGCTACGTCGCGCACTTAAGGCGCGTCACCTGACGATGATCGCCATTGGCGGCTCCATCGGTACGGGTCTTTTCGTTGCCTCTGGCGCAACAATTTCGGCAGCCGGCCCGGGTGGGGCATTATTCTCTTATATCCTGATTGGCCTGATGGTCTACTTCCTGATGACCAGCCTGGGCGAACTGGCGGCATACATGCCGGTGTCTGGTTCGTTTTCGACCTACGGACAAAAATACGTTGAGGAAGGCTTCGGCTTCGCGCTGGGCTGGAACTACTGGTACAACTGGGCGGTGACCATCGCCGTTGACCTCGTCGCGGCACAGCTGGTGATGACCTGGTGGTTCCCGGACACGCCAGGCTGGATCTGGAGCGCCCTGTTCCTGGCGGTCATCTTCCTGCTGAACTACATCTCCGTGCGCGGTTTCGGCGAAGCGGAATACTGGTTCTCTTTAATTAAAGTGGCAACCGTCATCATCTTTATCGTCGTCGGTGTGGCGATGATCGTTGGTATTTTCAAAGGGGCTGAACCGGCGGGCTGGAGTAACTGGACAATAGGCGATGCGCCGTTTGCCGGGGGCTTCTCGGCGATGATTGGCGTGGCGATGATTGTCGGCTTCTCCTTCCAGGGCACCGAACTGATTGGCATTGCGGCCGGTGAATCCGAAAACCCGGAGAAGACCATCCCGCGCGCGGTGCGTCAGGTGTTCTGGCGTATCCTGCTGTTCTATGTGTTCGCGATCCTGATTATCAGCCTGATCATTCCGTATACCGACCCAAGCCTGCTGCGTAACGATGTGAAAGACATCAGCGTCAGCCCGTTCACCCTGGTCTTCCAGCACGCGGGTCTGCTCTCTGCGGCGGCGGTGATGAACGCGGTGATCCTGACGGCGGTACTGTCTGCGGGTAACTCCGGGATGTACGCCTCTACCCGCATGCTTTACACCCTGGCCTGCGACGGTAAAGCGCCACGTATTTTCTCAAAACTGTCTCGCGGTGGCGTGCCACGCAACGCGCTGTATGCGACCACGGTGATTGCGGGTCTCTGTTTCCTGACCTCCATGTTCGGCAACCAGACGGTCTACCTGTGGCTGCTTAACACCTCTGGTATGACGGGCTTCATTGCCTGGCTGGGCATTGCCATCAGCCACTACCGTTTCCGTCGCGGGTACGTCAAGCAGGGTCATGATCTGAATAATCTGCCGTACCGGTCAGGGTTCTTCCCGCTGGGGCCGATCTTCGCCTTCGTTCTGTGCCTGATCATTACCCTGGGCCAGAACTATGAGGCCTTCCTTGCGGACACCATTGACTGGGGCGCCGTCACGGCTACCTATATTGGCATTCCGCTGTTCCTGATCATCTGGTTTGGCTACAAACTGACGAAAGGAACGCGCTTCGTTCGCTACAGTGAAATGGATTTCCCGGAACGATTTAAACAATAACCGCACTTCCTCTCTTTTAGCCCGCTCAATCGAGCGGGCTTTTTTATGGGCAGATCAGAAGCTGTAAGTCATGCCAACGGTATAGCGACGGCCATCCAGCACGGTGTCATACGTATCGTAGTCAATCTGCTTATCGAGCACGTTATACACACCGGCAGTAACCAGCAGGTTTTTGTTGGCGTTGTAGCGCATACCGACATCAACCTGAGTGTAGGACGGTGTACCCTGGGACATTGACGTGCGGCTCAGGTACTCAGACGTTTTACCGCGTAGGTTCAGACGGCTCCAGAAGCCGACGTCGGGCGTAGCCTGCCAGTCCAGGGTGGTGTTGAACATGTGTTTTGGCATTTTGTTCAGTGGCTTGCCGGAGAACTGGCCGCTCTTCTGCTCGGATTCCGTATAGGTGTAGTTTGCAGTCCAGTTCACATCGCGCGTGATTTTCCAGCCGAACGAGGACTCCACACCGCGCATATTGGCTTTGTCCACGTTAACGCGATCGCTGACGAAATCATAGCTATGATCGCCAATCGTACAGGCGGGATCGGCGCTGCTGTTACAGCGGCGAACTTCCGTAATTTTATCCTTGAAGTCGGTATTAAACAGGGTCACACCGGCATTAAGGTTATCGTTGTTATCCCAGAGCAGGGCGAGCTCTTCGCTCAGGCTCTTCTCGGGTTTCAGATCCGGGTTGCCGACGATGATACCGTCAAGACGGCCGCCACCTGTCACCTGGCCCCAGCTGGCAGACGACTGACGCAGATCCGGCGCACGATAGCCAGCAGAAACCCCGCCTTTCAACGTCCACTGATCGGCCAGGTGCCATACGCCGTAACCGCGCGGCGTCCAGTTCGTCCCGTAGTTTTGGTCTTTGTCCATACGCAGGCCGCCGGTCAACGTAAAGCTTTCCGTCATTGACCATTCATCTTCGGCAAACAGGGCCCAGCTCCAGCGCGTCAGTTTGTTCAGGCCGTCAGCAGCTTCCAGCTGATTACCGTTGTCGCGCAGTTTCTCATAGCGGTACTGCCCGCCGAGGGTCAACGTATGATCGCCGAGGAAGATCTGGTTCTGGTTGTTAAAGGTGGTGTTGTAGGAACGCATTTTGCGACCTGGATTATTGGTCTCTTCCTGCTGGATATAGCTGGTGGTATTGAAGTCGTCGTAATAACCACTGTGGGTTAACGAGTAGGTCGTGTGCTCATAGCGCGAGTCGCTTTTGGTATTTGGCGTACAAGTTGTTCCCCGGCAGGTTTCAGCCGCTTTCGACATCCCCGGGGTGCTGTTTCTGTCCTGAAGCTCGCGAGCAAAGTCGAGGTCGAAATCATTCTTCTCGTCCGGCGTGAAGTTCAGCGTAATGCCACCGTTACGCATTTTCTGCTCGTTATAGCCGTTCACGATTTTATCTTCTGCGCGGCGTGACAACAGCCCCGTCACTTTTGCACCCAGCAGCCCGTCAATCAGGGGACCAGAGGCGTAGGCGTTGGTCTGGAAGATATCGCCGGAATCATGATTTTCCTGGAAGGTTGCATCGCCATGCAACGAACCGGTCCAGGCTTTGGTGTTCGAGACTTTCTTGGTAATGACGTTAATGACGCCACCCATCGCATCGGAGCCGTAAAGCGAGGACATCGGGCCGCGGATGACCTCGATGCGCTCAATGGACTCAAGCGGCGGCAGCCAGCCTTGTTCAATACCCGAGTTGTCGCTGTTTGGGCGGGTGCTTCGCGTACTGACGCGTTTGCCGTTCACCAGGAACAGGGTGTACTGAGAGGCCATGCCGCGAATACTGATATCACTGCTACTTCCACCGCCGGTGACGACGACGCCCGGGACATCTCTCAGGGCATCGGTAACATCACGGTAGGCTTTATCTTCAATCTGCTGTTTTGAAATCACAGAGATGGAGGCGGGGGCATTCTGGATCTTTTGTTCAAAACCCGTCGCGGTAACGACAACGGTGTCCTGATCGGCTGCGTGAACGAAGGGGGAACATGTGGCAGCGCCAATGGCGACGGCCAGGAGCTTAATGCGTGGTATTGTCATTTGTACATTCCGTATAAAAATGAAAAAAACTCCATCGGGATAACCCTGAGAACTGTATGTTTTTGTCTTGTAAGAACTCTTTGAGATGGAGAAGAGCCTGGAATTGTACAAAAGAATGTAGAATTGTAAACACAAATGATAATTGAAATCATTTGTGTTTGAGTGGGAGCGACGGAAAACAGGCTGGATTCAAGCGGATAGGATTATGTAAATGAGGGGAAAGGCCCGACAGGCGAGAGGCTATCGGGCAAACAGCTGTATTTACGCGAACAAATGTGTCGCATGGAAGCGAAGATGATCTTCAATAAAGGACGCCATAAAGTAATAGCTGTGATCGTATCCCGGCTGTATGCGCAGCGTCAGCGGCCAGTCCTTCTGGCGCGCGGCTTCCGCCAACACCGCAGGCTGTAACTGCCCGGCGAGGAACTGATCGGCATCACCCTGATCCACCAGCATCGGGATAGCGTCCTCTGGCTGGCTTGCCAGCAACAGCGCACAGCTGTCCCATTCCTGCCATTTCTCTGCATCCTCACCCAGATAGTGCGTGAAGGCTTTTTGCCCCCACGGCACCTGCGTTGGGTTCACAATCGGCGCAAATGCGGACACGCTGGTGTATTTCCCCGGATTTTTCAGCGCCATTATCAGCGCCCCGTAGCCACCCATCGAATGTCCGCTTATCGCGCAGCGCTCGCTGACCGCGAACTGAGAGTGCACCAGGGCAGGCAGTTCATCGCGAATGTAGTCATACATGCGGTAATGGCTCGCCCAGGGTTGTTCCGTGGCGTTGAGATAGAACCCGGCGCCTTTACCCAAATCGTATCCGGCATCGTCGGCCACGTCATCGCCACGCGGGCTGGTATCTGGCATCACCAGCGCAATGCCCAGTTCGGCAGCAATACGCTGGGCGCCCGCTTTGGTGGTGAAATTTTCGTCGTTGCAGGTCAGGCCTGAAAGCCAGTACAACACCGGTGGATTGTCCGCAGGGGGCAGGAAAATGCTGAACGTCATAGCACAGTTCAGCGTGGTGGAGTCGTGCCGCCAGCGCTGCTGCCGACCTTCAAAACAACGATGCTCTTCGAGCAGTTCCATGCAGGGCTCCTTATCCGAAAGACTATTCATAAAACGCATAATACAGAGTTTTCATTGACCTGTGAGCAACTTTCACTTTCGCAGGACGGCGAGATGTTGCATCATAAATTTACTTTTCTTTAACAATTGGAGCGATCATGGCGCTGCGTATCGCGCTCAGCGGATTTGTGGTTCTGGTCGTGGCGATGGGGATAGGGCGCTTCGCCTTCACGCCTCAGGTGCCGCTGATGATTGCCGCCGGGCAACTCACGCTTACCAGCGCGGGGCTGGTGGCGGCAATGAACTACCTGGGCTATCTGGTGGGGGCATGGGATGCTATGCGCGCTCATCGCTTCGTTGAAACGCGCCTCTGGCTTGGCATCACTGGCGCGGTGGCGCTGACGCTGCTCTCTGCGGCGGCAGATAATGCTGTCGTTCACGGTCTGCTGCGCTTTGTGATCGGCTGCATGAGCGGCTGGTCGATGGTGCTGATTGCCGCCTGGACCAACGAGCGGCTGGGGCAGCTGGGCAAGCCGGGGCTTAGTGCAGCCGTCTTTGCCGGACCCGGGGCCGGCATCGCCCTGAGTGGCCTGCTGGCGGTCTATATTCAGGCGAGATCCCTGTCTGCCGGCGCGGCATGGCAAATCTACGGCGTACTGGCGTTGGTGCTGATTGCGCTGGTGGCGCGCTACCTGCCGCGCGCGGGCCAGCTTCATCGCCCCGGTACCGCGCCTGAGCCGTTGCTGCTGACTGCAGATCTCAGGCGTCTGGTCTGGAGCTACAGCCTGGCAGGGTTCGGCTATATCCTCCCTGCGACCTTCCTGTCGCAAATGGCGGCGGTGCGTTTCCCCGGCAGCCTGTTTGCCCAGTTTGTCTGGCCAATATTTGGCGCCGCCTCGGTGGTGGGGATTGCGATCAGTATTGCCCTGCGGCATACATCAAGCGCTAACCGCAGGCTGGCGATTGTTCTCTGGTTACAGGGGATTGGCGTGCTGGCGGCCTGGCTGCTGCCGGGCATTGGCGGCTTGCTAACGGGTGGGCTGCTGGTGGGCGGCGGGTTCCTCTGCGCCGTGCAGCTCTCTCTTCTGTACGGTCGCGAGCTGGCGCCAGATCATACGCGTTATATGGCGGGACTGCTCACCACCGGGTATGCCATTGGTCAGCTGATTGGTCCGGTCACGTCGGCACTCTCGACCTGGCTCACGCACCGGCTGGAACCTGCGCTGGGGCTGGCGGGGATCGCGCTGTTCGCTGGCGGAGCGTTAGTCTGGAACCGTCAGGCTGAAAGGCAACAGCAATTGCAATAATTATCGACGTGAATACTGGATTATGTGCGTCGCCTCACGCACAATGAGCGCACACTTTTGCCACAACGAGGGCAAAAGACGCCACACCTGCAGGAGAAAAGAATGTCATCACTCAGTAAAGAAGCAGCCCTTGTCCATGAAGCGCTGGTTGCGCGCGGTCTTGAAACGCCACTGCGCCCGCCCGTGCAGGAGCTGGACAATGTTACCCGCAAGAGTCTGATCGCCGGCCATATGACGGAGATCATGCAACTGCTGAATCTCGATCTGAGCGACGACAGCCTGATGGAGACGCCGCACCGCATCGCGAAAATGTACGTCGACGAAATTTTCTCCGGCCTGGATTACGCGAACTTCCCGAAAATCACCGTCATTGAAAACAAGATGAAGGTCGATGAGATGGTGACGGTACGCGATATCACGCTGACCAGCACCTGCGAGCATCACTTTGTGACCATCGATGGTAAAGCGACGGTGGCCTATATTCCAAAAGATACGGTCATTGGCCTGTCCAAGATCAACCGCATCGTGCAGTTCTTTGCCCAGCGTCCTCAGGTGCAGGAGCGTCTGACGCAGCAGATCCTGACCGCACTGCAAACCCTGTTGGGGACTAACAACGTGGCGGTGTCTATCGACGCGGTTCACTACTGCGTGAAAGCGCGTGGTGTGCGTGATGCAACCAGCGCGACTACCACCACCTCGCTGGGCGGCCTGTTCAAATCGAGCCAGAACACCCGCCAGGAGTTTCTGCGCGCCGTGCGCCACCACAACTAATCAGACAGGGCAGGGACCATGGAGCGAAACGTCACGCTCGATTTTGTTCGCGGCGTCGCCATTCTCGGTATCCTGCTGCTGAATATCAGCGCCTTCGGTCTGCCGAAGGCCGCCTATCTGAACCCTGCATGGTATGGCGACATCACGCGCAGCGACGCCTGGACGTGGGCAATCCTTGATCTCTTCGCACAGGTTAAATTTCTGACCCTCTTTGCGCTTCTGTTTGGCGCGGGACTTCAGCTTCTCCTCAAACGCGGTACGCGCTGGATCCAGTCGCGTTTAACGCTGCTGGTTATCCTCGGTTTTATTCACGGGCTGCTTTTCTGGGACGGCGATATTCTGCTCGCGTATGGTCTGGTGGGCCTGATTTGCTGGCGGCTGATCCGCGACGCGCCCGGTGTAAAAAGCCTCTTTAACACTGGCGTGATGCTCTATGTCATGGGACTAACCGTGTTATTGCTGCTTGGCATGATCGCTGATGCTTCCACCAGTCGTTCGTGGATCCCGGATGCGGCCAATCTGCAATATGAGCAGTTCTGGAAGCTGAAAGGCGGCATGGAAGCGATCGGCAACCGGGCCGATATGCTCGGCGATAACCTGCTGGCGCTGGGGGCGCAATACGGCTGGCAGCTGGCGGGGATGATGCTGATGGGCGCAGCCCTGATGCGCACCGGCTGGCTGAAAGGAGAATTTAGCCTGCGACACTATCGTCTCACAGGCGCTGGCCTGGTACTGCTCGGCGTGATGATTAACCTTCCGGCGGTGATCTTACAATGGCATCTTCAGTGGGATTACCGCTGGTGCGCGTTCCTGTTGCAGGTGCCGCGCGAACTGAGCGCGCCGTTCCAGACCATTGGCTATACGGCGCTGATCTATGGCTTCTGGCCCCGGCTTTCTCGCCTGTGGATCGTCAGTGCGGTGGCCTGCGTTGGACGGATGGCGTTAAGCAATTACATCCTGCAAACGCTGATATGCACCACGCTTTTCTACCGATTCGGCCTGTTTATGAAATTCGACCGCCTGACGCTGCTGGCGTTTGTTATTCCGGTCTGGATTGTTAACGTGGTGTTTTCAGTTATCTGGCTGCGTTTTTTCCGCCAGGGCCCGCTGGAGTGGGTATGGCGACGGTTAACCGCCCTTGCGTCGGGCGTGTCATTGCGTAATACATCCAGATAACGATCTGGATCACAATCATTAACAAAACGGATGTAAGCGTTTTCATCTGTGTGAGCTTCTTCACGTAGTCTCCTCTCTCTCGCTGCCAGAATAGCCACCTTGCTAAACACAGGGGGTGTCTGTGAGTTGCTGCAATCCTTTTAAGGGTGGTGAATATGATCACCATTCGTGACGTCGCCCGCCAGGCGGGTGTTTCTGTTGCTACTGTCTCCCGCGTGCTGAACAACAGTGCGCTGGTCAGCCCTGAAACGCGTGAAACCGTAATGAAAGCCGTGACCCAGCTGGGGTACCGGCCAAACGCCAATGCTCAGGCGCTGGCGACGCAGGTCAGCGATACCATTGGCGTCGTGGTGATGGACGTGTCGGACGCCTTCTTCGGCGCGCTGGTCAAAGCGGTGGACGTCGTTGCCCAGCAGCACCAGAAATATGTGCTGATTGGCAACAGCTATCACGAGGCTGAAAAAGAGCGTTATGCCATTGAGGTACTGATCCGCCAGCGCTGTAACGCCCTGATCGTGCACTCTAAAGCCCTGAGCGATGAAGAGCTGGCCGGGTTTATGGAGCAGATCCCCGGCATGGTACTGATCAACCGTATCGTCCCCGGTTATGCGCACCGCTGTGTCGGTCTGGATAACATCAGCGGCGCGATGATGGCGACGCGGATGCTCATCAGCAACGGCCATCAGCGCATTGGTTATCTGGCTTCAAGCCACGGTATTGAAGACGACATGATGCGCCGCGAGGGCTGGCAAAACGCCCTGAAAGAGCAGGGCATTGCGCCGCTGGAGAGCTGGGTTGGTACCGGTTCGCCGGACATGCAGGGCGGTGAAGCGGCAATGGTTGAACTGCTGGGGCGTAACCTTCAGCTGACCGCCGTGTTTGCCTATAACGACAGCATGGCGGCAGGTGCGCTTACCGCGCTGAAAGATAATGGCATTGCGGTGCCGCAGCATTTATCGCTGATCGGTTTTGATGATATTCCGATTGCCCGTTACACCGATCCGCAACTGACAACGGTGCGTTACCCCATTGCGTCGATGGCGAAACTGGCGACAGAGCTGGCGTTACAGGGGGCGGCAGGGCTGTTAGATCCTGACGCAACGCATTGTTTTATGCCGACTTTAGTACGCCGCCATTCGGTCGCTATCCGACAAACTGTGGCTCCGATCACTAACTGATAACATCACGTGATGTAACCGTTTTCAATCTGTGAGTAAATTCACAGTATCTTAACAAGCCGCTGTCTATGATGTCAGCGTTTTAGGGGCTGAAACACAATGTAACGGTGATTATTCACTTTTGCCGTGACCAGAAAGCCTCAAACAACGAATAAAACGCATTTCTGGAGCGTTACCGAACACGGAAGCTGGACATTTTATAAGTGAACTTCGGCGATCAGTAACGTTTTATTAACATCTGCCCGCCGACCGTTTTTCACAAGAACTACCCTGCATAAAAAAAACCGGAGATACCATGAATAAGAAGGTGTTGACTCTGTCTGCTGTCATGGCAAGCATGCTTTTTGGCGCAGCAGCACACGCAGCGGATACCCGTATTGGCGTGACTATCTATAAATACGACGACAACTTCATGTCCGTTGTGCGTAAAGCAATTGAAAAAGATGCTAAATCAGCGCCAGACGTGCAGCTGCTGATGAATGACTCCCAGAATGACCAGTCCAAACAGAACGATCAGATTGACGTTCTTCTGGCAAAAGGCGTGAAAGCGCTGGCTATTAACCTGGTTGACCCGGCTGCGGCAGGTACGGTGATCGAGAAAGCACGCGGCCAGAACGTGCCGATTGTCTTCTTCAACAAAGAGCCTTCCCGTAAAGCGCTGGACAGCTACGATAAAGCCTATTACGTGGGTACTGACTCCAAAGAGTCCGGGATTATCCAGGGCGATCTGATTGCGAAACACTGGGCGGCGAACCCAAACTGGGATATGAACAAAGATGGTCAGATTCAGTTCGTTCTGCTGAAAGGCGAACCGGGCCATCCGGATGCTGAAGCACGTACCACCTACGTTATTAAAGAGCTGAACGACAAGGGCCTGAAAACCCAGCAGCTGGCGTTAGACACCGCAATGTGGGACACCGCTCAGGCGAAAGATAAGATGGATGCGTGGCTCTCTGGCCCGAACGCCAACAAAATTGAAGTGGTCATCGCCAACAACGATGCAATGGCAATGGGTGCAGTTGAAGCGCTGAAAGCACACAACAAATCCGCCATTCCTGTATTCGGTGTGGATGCCCTTCCAGAAGCGCTGGCGCTGGTGAAATCTGGCGCAATGGCCGGTACCGTGCTGAACGATGCTAACAACCAGGCGAAAGCCACCTTCGATCTGGCGAAAAACCTCGCTGATGGTAAAGGCGCTGCTGACGGCACCAGTTGGAAAATTGAAAACAAAATCGTTCGCGTTCCTTACGTGGGCGTAGACCAGTCCAACCTGGCTGAGTTTATCGGTAAATAAGTTATCTGAATTGTCTTCACTGGGCGCAATTCGTTGCGCCCTTTTATAACGCGATATGCGAGGCCAACAAGGTATAATTATGGTCAGCACAACTACTCAGTCGTCCGGTGAATACTTGTTGGAAATGACCGGTGTTAACAAGTCATTCCCCGGTGTTAAGGCGCTCGATAATGTTAATTTAAAAGTTCGTCCTCACTCTATTCATGCGTTAATGGGTGAAAACGGTGCGGGTAAATCAACATTATTAAAATGCCTTTTTGGGATCTATCAAAAAGATTCTGGCAGCATTCTTTTTCAGGGAAAAGAGATCGACTTCCATTCAGCGAAAGAAGCGCTGGAGAACGGTATCTCGATGGTACACCAGGAATTAAACCTGGTTCTGCAACGTTCAGTTATGGATAATATGTGGTTGGGCCGCTATCCAACCAAAGGTGTCTTTGTCGATCAGGATAAAATGTATCGCGACACCAAAGCCATTTTCGATGAGCTGGATATTGATATTGACCCGCGCGCACGCGTCGGGACATTATCCGTTTCCCAGATGCAGATGATCGAAATTGCCAAAGCGTTCTCCTATGATGCGAAAATCGTGATCATGGATGAACCGACATCGTCATTAACGGAAAAAGAGGTTAACCACCTTTTTACC
The DNA here is from genome assembly GCF_020224095.1 of Enterobacter sp. CCUG 70166. Classification (NCBI taxonomy): domain Bacteria; kingdom Pseudomonadati; phylum Pseudomonadota; class Gammaproteobacteria; order Enterobacterales; family Enterobacteriaceae; genus Enterobacter; species Enterobacter sp. CCUG 70166. The sequence goes on along the minus strand of NZ_NRIQ01000006.1, from coordinate 36,641 downwards.
ATCATCCGTAAGCTGAAAGATCGCGGCTGCGGCATTGTCTATATCTCACATAAAATGGAAGAGATCTTCCAGCTGTGCGATGAAATTACCATCCTGCGCGATGGCCAGTGGATTGCCACCCAGCCGCTGGAAGGGCTGGACATGGACAAGATCATCGCCATGATGGTTGGCCGTTCATTGAACCAGCGCTTCCCGGATAAAGAAAACAAGCCGGGCGAAGTGATTCTGGAGGTGCGTAACCTGACCTCACTGCGTCAGCCGTCCATCCGCGATGTCTCTTTCGATTTGCACAAGGGCGAGATCCTTGGTATCGCAGGGCTGGTGGGCGCTAAGCGCACCGATATCGTGGAAACCCTGTTTGGTATCCGTGAGAAAGCAGAAGGCACCATTACCCTGCACGGTAAGAAAATCAACAACCATAATGCCAACGAAGCCATTAATAATGGTTTTGCGCTGGTGACGGAAGAGCGGCGTTCCACCGGTATTTACGCTTATCTTGATATTAACTTTAACTCGTTAATTTCTAATATTCGCAATTACAAAAACAAGGTCGGGTTGCTGGATAATTCCCGCATGAAGAGCGATACCCAGTGGGTGATTGACTCCATGCGCGTGAAAACGCCGGGCCACCGCACGCAAATTGGCTCACTCTCGGGAGGGAACCAGCAGAAAGTCATTATTGGTCGCTGGCTGTTAACCCAGCCTGAAATACTGATGCTGGATGAACCTACGCGTGGTATCGACGTGGGTGCAAAATTCGAGATTTACCAGCTGATCGCAGAGCTGGCGAAAAAAGATAAAGGGATCATTATTATTTCTTCCGAAATGCCGGAATTGTTAGGGATCACAGACCGTATTCTGGTTATGAGCAATGGTCTAGTTGCCGGTATTGTTGAAACCAAAACGACAACGCAAAACGAAATTTTGCGTCTTGCGTCTTTGCACCTTTAAGATCAGGGGCTCCTCATGAGTGCGTTAAATAAAAAAAGTTTTCTCACTTATCTGAAAGAAGGCGGTATTTACGTTGTTCTTTTAGTCTTGCTGGCGATAATTATTTTCCAGGACCCAACGTTCTTAAGTCTGCTGAACTTAAGTAATATTCTGACCCAGTCTTCCGTTCGTATTATCATCGCACTGGGCGTGGCAGGGCTCATCGTTACCCAGGGGACAGACCTTTCGGCAGGGCGCCAGGTGGGTCTGGCGGCGGTTATTGCGGCAACCCTGTTGCAGTCGATGGAAAACGCCAACAAGGTGTTCCCGGAGATGGCGACCATGCCGATTTTCGTGGTGATCCTGATCGTATGCGCCATCGGCGCGGTAATTGGCCTGATTAACGGCATCATCATTGCTTACCTGAACGTGACGCCATTCATCACCACGCTTGGCACGATGATCATCGTTTATGGTATCAACTCCCTGTACTACGATTTCGTCGGCGCGTCTCCAATCTCTGGCTTCGAAAGCGGCTTCTCGACCTTCACGCAGGGGTTTGTTGCGCTGGGCAGCTTCCGTCTCTCCTATATCACCTTCTATGCGCTGATTGCGGTGGCGTTCGTCTGGATCCTGTGGAACAAAACCCGCTTCGGTAAAAACATCTTTGCTATCGGCGGCAACCCGGAAGCGGCGAAAGTCTCCGGCGTCAACGTGGCTCTGAACCTGCTGATGATTTATGCCCTGTCCGGTGTGTTCTACGCCTTCGGCGGGATGCTGGAAGCAGGCCGTATCGGCTCTGCCACCAACAACCTCGGCTTTATGTACGAACTGGATGCGATTGCGGCCTGCGTGGTCGGCGGCGTCTCCTTCAGCGGCGGCGTGGGTACCGTGCTGGGCGTGGTGACCGGTGTGATCATCTTCACCGTGATCAACTACGGCCTGACCTACATCGGCGTGAACCCGTACTGGCAGTACATCATCAAGGGCGCGATCATTATCTTCGCGGTTGCCCTGGATTCACTGAAGTACGCGCGTAAGAAATAAGTTCTTCAGAATGGAAAGGCCCGCTCACGTAGCGGGCCTTTTTTTGCCCGGTGGCGCGACGCTTACCGGGCCTACAAAATCGCGATCGTAGGTCGGGTAAGGCGAAGCCGCCACCCGACATCAGTTATTACTTCTTCTGCATTTCCAGCAGCTGCTCCGGCGTCACCGCCGGATAACCTTGCGCATTTTCAGGCACTTCGTGCATCGTTGGGATCGGCACCAGCGGGCCTAAAAAGCGCGGTTCACGCTTGAACAGGTACAGGTCAGCCAGCGCGCCAAAACGAGCGCCAAACTCACGTACGCGTACGCTCAGCATATCTTTTGGCGACGGCACGGCGTAGCACTGGGCCTGGATCCCCATATGCAGGGCGATAAACAGCGCCCGCTCGCAGTGGAAACGCTGGGTGATGATGATGAAATCATTGGTGTCGAACACCTTGCGGGTACGCACGATGGAATCAAGCGTGCGGAATCCGGCGTAGTCGAGCACGATATCGGCCGGGTCGACGCCTGCGGCAATCAGGTCTTTGCGCATCGTCACCGGCTCGTTATAGCTTTGCAGCGCGTTATCGCCGCTCAGCAGCAGATAGTTCACCTTGCCGCTGTTATAGGCGTTCAGCGCGCCCTGAATACGATACCGGTAATACTGATTGATGACGCCGGTGCGGTAATACTTGGCGGTGCCAAGCACCACGCCAACCTGGCGGTAGGGGAGGTCCTGTAGGTCGTCAAAAATGTAGGGAGCTGTTTTCCAGCTCATCCAGCGGTCGAGACCCAGCACGATCAACAGCAGTATGCCGACCAGGACAGACAGGCTGTAAAACACGCGCTTTAACATGCAGATGGCTCGTACCGATGATGAAATTTCCCTCAGGCTACTGTACCCGCCTGGTTAGCGCAAGAAACAGCGATTCAACTGAGGGGTTTTTCGTCAGACTGGCGGGCAGATCTGCCCGCCGAACAGATTATGCCAGCAGCACGCGGTCGATGGTTGAACAGCCCAGCGCTTTCAGCGTGGCTGCGGTCGCGTCCCACTGGATCAGCGGTGCATCGGCCTTTTCAGCGAGGATCGCGCGCTGAATATCCGGGTAGTCATACCCGTTCAGGCTGAGCAGGTTCAGGGCGCCCTGGAGCGGAGGCAGCGTCGGGTTAAACGCGGCGTTCTCTGCATAGCTGCCGGTGAAGATGCGGCCGTCGCGGCACTGAAGGGCGACGCCGCTTGGTGATTTGCTGTATGGGGTGTGGCTTTTATTGGCGGCGGCAATGGCCGCTTCGCTGAGCGCATCCCCTGAGAGCGCGTAACCGTGGTCCTGCTCGTCCATCAGCAGGGTTTTGATCTCAAGATCTTTAGGGCCAAAAGCATCCGGCAGGTAATCACCCAGCGTATGCGGCGCGCGTCCCGGCAGGTTGATACGCAGTTCAAGACCGCTGTTCAGCTCATTCATAAACTGGCGGCAGTGGCCGCAAGGGGTATAGTTGACGGTGATGGCGCGCAGGGCCTTTTCGCCGCGCAGCCAGGCGTGACTGATGGCACTCTGCTCCGCATGAACGGTTTGCTGCATGGTCGCACCGAGAAACTCCATGTTCCCGCCGAAGTACCAGGTCCCGCTCACGCCGCGCGCAATTGCGCCTACGTTAAAATGGGAAAGGTCAGCGCGGGCGCAAGCAGCCGCCAGCGGCAGCAGGGCGAAAGCCAGCGCGTCTTCGTCCAGCCCCGTTGCCTGTTTAAGCGTCGTGACCTGATCTGCCGTCAGCAGGGCGGGGAAATGCGCATCCGCCAGAACCGGAGCCAGGGCTGATTGCAAATTCTCTGCAAGCTGAGAGAAAGCAGCTTGAAAACGTGGATGCATGACGTTGCCTCATCAAGGTTAATGGATCGGTAGTGTACGGAGCCGTACGGCCTTTATATGTGATCCAAATCTCATTATGTATGCAACTTATGAAATGAAAATGAAATTTGCGCGACGCATCGCAAATTTTAGCCCATTACTGCCAGAATAATCGGGAAGATAAACGGCGCGACCAGGGAGGTTATAATCCCGCAGATCACCAGCGCCAGGGAGCTGAATGCCCCTTCCTGATAATCCAGCTCCGCGCAGCGTGCGGTGCCCAGCGCGTGCGAGGCGGTACCCATCGCCAGACCGCGCGCCGCTTTGGTCCGAATTTTCATGATATTCAGCAGTGTATGACCAAACACCGCGCCCAGGATACCGACGAAAATCACGCACACGGCGCTGATGGCCGGAATGCCGCCGATGCTGCCGCCCACGGCCATGGCAATCGGCGTAGTAACGGATTTAGGCAGGATAGAGGCGGCGATCTGCGGCGATGCGCCCATCAATAAGGCCACCGAGGTACCAGTGATCATCGCAACAAGGCTACCCACAAAGCAGATGGTTATGATGGATTTCCAGCGCGCGCGGATCTGATGCAGTTGCTCATATAAAGGAAACGCCAGCGCCACCACGGCAGGCTGCAACAAATCGTTGAGGATCTTGCTCCCGGCGAAGTAACGTTCATAAGAAATGCCGGTGAGCAGCAGAAAAGGAATAATCACCACCATGGCGACCAGCAGCGGGTTGAGCAACGGCATTTTGAAACGAACCGCAAGCTTACGCGCAGCAAAGAACACCACCAGGGTTAACGGCAGGGACCACCAGATATTCGCCATCATTTTTTTGTTTTCTCCCCGATGACCTTACGTTCGCCATGCACAATGTGTGAGCTCCAGCTGACGACCAGGAAAACTACCAGCGTACTGATGGCGCAGGAGACCACTATCGGGCCGAACTGCGCCTTAAGCACATCGTAATACTGCATAACCCCAACGCCGATAGGCACAAAAAGCAGGGCCATATAGCGAATGAGAACGAAGCACCCCGGGTTGACCCATTTCGCGGGCAGCACCTGTAATGCCAGCAGCACAAACAGGATCAACATGCCGATAATGCTGCCGGGGATGGTAATAGGCAGCAGCGACGCGATAAAAATGCCGGCGTACAGGCAGGCATAAATCAGGACGAAGGCGCGAAGGTATTGCCAGATAGTATTCAGTGATTTGCTCATGGTGAAAGTCCTTGCTGAGACGTATTCATCATACAATTAAACCTGAAAATGTGCCACGGATCACATCATGAATTTTGGGCATACCAGACATTCCAGAATGGAACGCCGGGCTTTCAACATACATAGAGAGCAGCTACTATAGCGCGTCTTTTTTCAAAGGTACTCAGAATGCGTGTTTTACTGGCCCCGATGGAAGGCGTGCTCGACTCTCTCGTGCGCGAGCTGCTTACCGAGGTGAACGATTACGATCTCTGCGTGACGGAGTTTTTGCGCGTGGTCGATATGTTGCTGCCAGAAAAATCATTTTATCGTCTCTGTCCGGAACTGCATCGTCAGAGCCGCACCCCCTCCGGTACGCTGGTGCGCGTCCAGCTGCTCGGCCAGTATCCTGAGTGGCTGGCGGAAAACGCCGCCCGCGCGGTAGCGCTTGGCTCGTACGGTGTCGATCTTAACTGCGGCTGTCCGTCAAAGCTGGTCAACGGCAGCGGCGGCGGGGCGACGTTACTCAAAGATCCGGAATTGATTTATCGCGGCGCAAAGGCCATGCGTGAGGCGGTGCCATCGCATCTACCGGTGACGGTCAAAGTGCGTCTGGGATGGGACAGCGGCGACAAGCAGTTTGAAATTGCCGACGCGGTGCAGCAGGCGGGCGCCACCGAGCTGGTGGTGCACGGGCGAACCAAAGAGGATGGTTATAAAGCCGAGCGCATTAACTGGCAGGCGATTGGCGAGATCCGCAAACGGCTTACTATTCCGGTGATTGCTAACGGCGAAATCTGGGATTATGAGAGCGCGCAGGCCTGCCTCAAAGAGACCGGCTGTAATGCCGTGATGATTGGCCGCGGTGCGCTGAACGTGCCGAACCTCAGCCGGGTGGTGAAATACAATGAGCCGCGGATGCCGTGGGCGGACGTGGTGAAACTCCTGCAAAAATACACGCGGCTGGAAAAGCAGGGCGATACCGGGTTGTATCATGTCGCGCGCATTAAGCAGTGGCTGAGTTATTTACGGAAAGAGTACGACGACGCGCTGGGATTATTTCAGGAGATCCGTACGCTACAGACGTCGGCGGATATTGCCCGTGTGATCCAGTCGAAGCACTGAGTGAAGTGTGAATACGTTTGCCCGGCGCGGAGCCGGGCAAACGTATCAGAAAATCATTTTGAATACGCCGGTTACCACCAGCAGCCCTATCAGAAATATAATCAAAATAGCCCACAATAATATTTTCATTCGCCTCTCCTGCGTATGTCTGTCGTCAGTAAGTGTAGCAGTCAATTCATAATTGGTATGAATAGGTGAAATTAAATCATTCGCTTGGGGAATAAATTTCCGGATATGAAAATGTATAACAATATGCGGATTGCCACGCGTTACTAAAAAACGGAACGTCAGTAAGCGTAAGTTGCGCCTTTATTTTTTTTGAGTTTATGGCGTAATGAAACGTTCTCTTACTTTATCTCTGAGTGCTCCCCTTATTTTTATGCTGTCCGCCTGCGCGCCGGAACATGCCACGGTGTCTCCAGTGAAAACGCAAGCCGCCGCCGCTGCTGTAAATACCCAACTAAGTCATGCCGACTGGCCAAAAAACGAATGGTGGAAAGATTTTAATGACCCTCAGCTTAACGCGCTGATTGCTAAAGCGCTGGCGGATGCACCGGATATGCAAATTGCCCGGCAGCGCATCACCCTGGCAGAAGCACAGGCGAAAGCCGCTGTCGCTGCTGATGGTCCACAAATGGATTTTTCCGCAGATGTGGAACGGCAAAAGATGTCGGCAGAGGGGCTGATGGGGCCATTCGCCCTGACTGACCCGGCGGCGGGGACAACCGGACCCTGGTACACCAACGGCACCTTTGGTCTGATGGCCGGATGGGATCTGGATTTATGGGGTAAAAACCGCGCCCAAATTGAGGCCCGCATCGGTAAAGTGAATGCGCAAAAAGCGGAGCTGGAGCAGACCCGACAGCTGCTCGCCAGCAGCGTCGCGCGGCTGTACTGGGACTGGCAGACCGAGGCCGCGGTGGGTGACGTGCTCGCGCAGATCAAACGGGAGCAGGAAAATATCATCGGTGCCGATCGTGAGCTTTATCAGCACGGCATTACCTCCTCGGTGGAAGGCGTTGAAACAGATATCAATGCCAGCAAAACCGATGAACAGCTCGCTGACGTGCACGGCAAAATGAAGGCCATTGAGGCGCGTCTGAATGCATTGACCAATACCCCTTCAGTCACGCTCGCCCGGCAGGCCTTACCTGACGCAGAGGCGTCGCTGCCGTCAATGCTCGGTTATGAGCTGCTGGCTCGCCGCCCGGATTTGCAGGAGGCGCACTGGTATATCGAAGCGTCCATGAGCGAAGTGGATGCCGCCAGAGCCGCGTTCTACCCTGACATCAATTTGATGGCGTTCTTGCAGCAGGATGCATTGCACCTTAGCGACCTGTTCCGCTCATCTGCTCAGCAAATGGGCGTAACCGCGGGTCTGACGCTGCCAATTTTTGACAGCGGTCGGTTGAATGCGAACCTGGATATCGCCCAGGCGCAAAACAACCTCTCCGTGGCGAACTACAACAAGGCCGTAGTGGACGCCGTAAACCAGGTTGCCCGGACGGCCAGCGAAGTGGAAACCCTGACCGCCAAAAATCAGCACCAGCAGCAGATCGAAAAAGATGCGGCGCGCGTCGTTGCGCTGGCACAGGCGCGCTTCAGCGCGGGGATCATTGCCGGCTCGCGGGTGAGTGAAGCAAAAATTCCGGCGCTCAAAGAGCGTATTGCCGGGTTGATGCTGAAAGGTCAGTACGTGGATGCCACGCTCCAGCTCACCTCCGCGCTGGGTGGCGGATATCATCACAGCTAAAATCGCGCATTATCTATACTTACCTCTTTGCAGATTTTCAGGAGGTGAGTATGACGCGAGTCGCAATTGTTACCGCATCGGATTCAGGAATTGGCAAAACGACGGCCCTGATGCTGGCCGAACGCGGGTTTGATATCGGGGTGACCTGGCATTCAGATGAGGAAGGGGCGCTGGCAACCTGCCGTGAAATTGAAGCGCGCGGGCAGCGTGCCGAGGCCATCCAGCTCGACTTAAGCAATTTGCCGGAAGGCGCAAAGGCCATTGAAACCCTGATTACGCGTTTCGGGCGGCTGGATGTGCTGGTAAACAATGCCGGGGCGATGAACAAAGCGCCATTTCTGGACCTGTCGTTTGACGACTGGCGGCACATATTCACCGTTGACGTGGACGGCGCGTTTCTCTGCTCGCAAATCGCGGCGCGTCAGATGGTGAAGCAGGGAGAAGGGGGGCGGATCGTGAACATCACCTCGGTGCATGAACATACGCCATTGCCGGACGCCAGCGCCTATACGGCGGCCAAACATGCGCTGGGCGGGTTAACAAAATCGATGGCGCTGGAGCTGGTTAAACATAAGATTCTGGTGAACGCCGTTGCGCCTGGTGCGATCGCCACGCCGATGAATGATATGGACGACAGCGAAGTGAAAGAAGGTTCAATGCCGGAAATCCCGCTGGCACGGCCAGGGCATACCAAAGAAATAGCCAGCCTGGTGGCGTGGCTGTGTGACAGCGACGCCAGCTACACCACCGGGCAGTCGTTTATCGTCGACGGCGGTTTTATGCTGGCGAATCCGCAGTTTAAGCCAGCAGAATAAATATTCCCCTCACCCCAGCCCTCTCCCCAAAGGGGAGAGGGGGTATAGAGTTCCCTCTCCCCTTTGGGGAGAGGGGTAGGGTGAGGGGCAGCAGGCCGCACTCACTCTTCATCCCGCCGCTTTTCACGATGCTTGAGCCACAGCCGTACCCCAATCACCACCGCAACAACCAGGATCAGCCAGGCCCAGTGTTTAAGATGCTGATCGAGATTATGCAGCCACGGGCCTATCACTTCGCCACCCATGTAGCCAAGCGTGGTAAAAATCAGCGCCCAGGCAATCGCCCCGATAATGTTCAGCGGCAGGAAAATTTTCGGCGGTAAGCGGCTCGCGCCAATCAGTATTGGCCCAATGATGCGAAAGCCATACATAAAGCGGGTGCCAATCACAAACATATAGGGATGCCGCTGGATAAGCCGCTGAGCACGACGAATTTTCTTTTGATGCTTAGCAAAACGTTGTAAAAGCGTCGGACCAAAGCGCAGACCCAGAAAGTAGAGCAGCTGGTCGCCAATCATACCGCCCAGTGCGACGGCGGCGACCACCAGCGGGAATTTCAGCAATCCCTGATGTGCGGCCACTCCGCCCAGCAGCGTGATGGTTTCACCCTCTGCCACGCTGCCGATGACCAGCGCGGCGTATCCATATTGTTCAATAAGACCGTTGATATCCATTAAGTAAATGTCGTCTCCCTTACTGTGCCTGCGTTAATCATATACCCCATCCATCAACCACGCGGCAATCAACGGAAATTTCCCACTGTACATAAAATAATCTAAAGCCTGCATTATACTTTAGCTATCGCTGACGGGCCGACAACAAGGGGGCGTTATGAACCATGTCTGGGGACTTTTCTCCCATCCCGATCGTGAAATGCAGGTCATCCGTAACGAGAACGAAACGGTCGCGCATCACTACACCCACCACGTCCTGCTGATGGCAGCGGTGCCGGTGGTCTGCGCGTTTATAGGTACTACGCAAATAGGCTGGAACTTTGGTGACGGCACCGTGGTTCAGCTTTCCTGGTTTACCGGACTGTACCTGGCCATTCTGTTTTATGGCCTGATGCTGGCCGGGGTGGCGGTAATGGGGCGGGTCATCCACTGGATGGCGCGCAACTATCCGCAGCGCCCGTCGCTGGCACACTGTATGGTCTTCGCCGGATACGTCGCGACCCCGCTGTTCTTAAGCGGTATTGTTGCGCTCTATCCACTGGTCTGGCTGTGTGCGCTGATCGGTACGGTTGCCCTCTTTTACACTGGTTATCTGCTGTATGTAGGAGTGCCAACCTTCCTCAACATCAATAAAGAAGAGGGCCTGAGCTTCTCCAGCTCTACGCTTGCCATCGGCGTGCTGGTCCTTGAGGCGCTACTGGCCCTGACAGTTATTCTTTGGGGTTATGGATACCGTCTCTTTTAAGTCCCCTGCATTGCTGGCGTAAATGCCAGCAATGCAGCATCTGGTTATGATTCTCCGCTGGCGACAACGCACGGTGACCGCTATGATGCCGAAGCCAGCCTGTGTTTATCCGTCGACACAGGCGGTGTACGTCATAACGTGCGTGAATCATTATCAGAAGTCTCATCATGCTGAAATTTCGAGTGTCACTCCTTAGTCTTGCGCTACTGTTGGGCGTCTCCGCTACCGCGCCAGCCATCGCCAAAACGCCCGCAGTTGCCACCGCTGCTGCGCAACCCCAGATTGCGTCCGGCAGCGCGATGATCGTTGACCTGAATACCAACAAGGTGATCTACGCCAGTCACCCGGATCTGGTGCGCCCGATCGCTTCCATAACCAAAGTCATGACCGCGATGGTGGTGCTTGATGCACGACTGCCGCTGGACGAAAAGCTAAAAGTGGATATCAGCCACACGCCAGAGATGAAAGGGATCTACTCTCGCGTGCGTCTGAACAGTGAAATCAGCCGTAAAAATATGCTGCTGTTGGCGCTGATGTCCTCAGAGAACCGCGCGGCGGCGAGCCTTGCCCACCATTATCCTGGCGGTTACGACGCGTTTATCCGCGCGATGAATGCCAAAGCCAAAGCGCTGGGGATGAAAAATACCCATTTCGTGGAGCCAACCGGTCTGTCGATCCATAACGTCTCGACGGCGCGTGATTTAACCAAGCTGCTGATCGCCAGTAAGCAATACCCGCTGATTGGTCAGCTCAGCACCACGCGTGAGGAGATGGCGACATTCTCGAACCCGGCGTATACGCTGCCGTTCCGCAACACTAACCATCTGGTGTATCGCGATAACTGGAATATTCAGTTAACCAAGACCGGATTCACCAATGCGGCAGGGCACTGCCTGGTGATGCGCACCGTGTTTAACGGTAAACCAGTGGCGCTGGTGGTGATGGATGCCTTCGGCAAATATACCCACTTTGCGGATGCCAGCCGCCTGCGCACCTGGATTGAAACCGGGAAAGTGCAGCCGGTGCCGGCTTCAGCGCTGGCGTATAAAAAGCAGAAAGCGGAACAGATGGCGACGGCGCAGAACGACTGAGTCGCCTGTCTGTGCCGGGTGGCGGCTTCGCCTTACCCGGCCTACGGCCCTAAAGCGGCCCCGATACGTAGGCCCGGTAAGCGGAGCGCCACCGGGCGAAAGCGCCTACTCCGGCAGCGTCCAGTCACCATCGTTGAGTGGACGCTGCATGATCAACGTATCCCGCCAGTCGCCCTTCTTATACCCTACGCTGCGCAGTTGACCGACAACCTCGAAGCCATGTTTTTTATGCAGCCGTAACGATCCCGCATTATTGTTTCCGTCACCGACCACAGCAATCATCTGCCGCCAGGGACCTTGCTCACACCGTGCAATCAGGGCATCCATCAGCGCCGTACCAAACCCGCGCCCGGTGGTGCTGGCATCCACATAGATGGATTCCTCAAGGGTGTACCGGTAGGCCTGGCGTGGACGATAAAACGTGGCGTAGCAATAGCCGACGACAATGCCGCGATACAGCGCAACCAGCCACGGTAAACCGCTGTCGGTCACACTCTTCATCCGCTGACGCATCTCATCGACGGTGGGGGGAACTTCCTCGAACGACGCACGGCCATGAAGCACATGCCAGGCGTATATCGCCGAGATGGCATGTGCATCGTCAGGAAGGGCGTCGCGCACCTCGATTTCAGTTTCGGGTAAAATCTCTACAGCCGACATGTTCTGCCCGCTCCTTGTTTGGAAAGCCAGAGAAACGTTTCTCTGGCAACAGGCAGATACTCTAGTACGATTGAGGAGAGCTTAACAATCTCTTAAATTTGGCTATAGGCGTTCATCAGAGGCTTGCGTATTGTGCTCCTCTGTTTCGGCACTCTCTTTCCAGTATTTCTTCCGCGTTGTCTTACCAATGCCGGGGTTCATACTGTTTGTAGGGTCATTTTTGCGATAAAACTGTTTAAGCGTCTCCGGCGCTTTGTACAAATGCCCCACGTTGTGCTCGGCAGGATATTGCGCGCCACGCTCGTGCAGCAACGCCAGCATTTGCTCTTTCAACGCATGCGCATCCACCCCTTTTTTGACGATGTAATCCTGGTGGAAGACATAGCACATGAAGTGGCCGTAATAGAGCTTGTGCACCAGCTTGCTGTCAATCTCCGGCGGCAGATGTTCAAACCACTCGGTATCGTTGCGACGCAGGGCAATATCCAGCGCCAAAATATCCTCTACCTCTTCGGAATGCACAGCCTGATAACGGATAGCCGCACCCGCCGCGGCGAAGCGGTGCAGGAAGGCTTTGCTGCCTTCTTCCGGCGTGCAGGCGAAGAAATCCCCGTCGGCAGTTTTGAAGAACTCGGTGAGCCAGCTCTGCGCTTCGGCAATTCCGTCCCCGGCCATTTTCAGCAGCAGGTGGTGCTCATACTTATCGCGCCAGGTCTTCATCCGCTCCGGTAAATGCGCCGGGAAGGCGTTGCCCAGTTTCTGCATAAAGCGGTCGGTGAAGTGCGGTTTGAACAGCGACACTTTCTCCAGCATCGCGTCGGTGCGGCCCTTCATGGTGAAGAAGAACGGCATTTTGTCGGTGCCGAGCTTGTCGATCATCAGGAAGGTATCTTTGCCGTAGCGCTCGGCGATGTCATAAATGTCCCGGTGCATATACTCGCCCGCCACCGGCAGGTGAGTGAACTCGGCCAGAATATGACGGCGGATCTCCGTCAGCACCTCCGGCTGATTGGTGCCAATGTAAAACACCTGCTGCTTTTTCTCTGCCGGGAAGGTATCGAGGCGCACCGCAAAAACGGCCAGCTTGCCCGCGCAGCCGGAGGATTCAAACAGGCGATCCGGATCGGCGTTATAGCGCGCTGGCGTATCGGCATTGATATCGCGCACGCGGGTGATGTAATCGTGGTCATGCGCGTGACGGCCATCGTGCTGAACGTCTTCGTCCTTCACGCGGTCATCGTCAAGTTTGCTGAGGATCTGCTCTGGCGTTACACCCAGATCGATCCCCAGATGGTTAACCAGCGTCAGCTTGCCGTTTTCATCGATACGGGCAAACAGCGACATCTCCGTGTAGGCCGGGCCGCGCTGCACCAGCGAGCCGCCGGAGTTATTGCAGATCCCGCCGATCACCGAGGCACCTATGCACGAAGAGCCGATCACCGAGTGCGGTTCGCGACCCAGCGGCTTAAGCGCCTTTTCCAGCGAGTAGAGCGTGGTGCCGGGGAAGGCGAGTACCTGTTCACCCTTGTCCAGCAGGTGCAGTTTGTCGAGGCGCAGGGTGCTGATAATCACGATGTCACGATCGTAATCGTTGCCGTTCGGCGTGGAGCCTTCAGTCAGGCCGGTGTTAGCAGCCTGCATTAAAATAATCTTGTCTGCCGCAACGCAGGCGCTGAGCACGCGCCACAGTTCGAGCAACGTACCGGGGAAGACCACCGCCAGCGCGTCGCCCTGGCCGGAGCGAAAGCCCTTACGGTAGCGGGCGGTTTTGGCCGGGTCGGTAAGCAGGTGAGAGTGACCAACCAGGCGCGACAGTTCGTTAATAAAAGTAGTGTTATCGTTAGTTCGAACAGAAGACATCTTCCACTCCTTGTGGTGGGGCAAATTTCTCGCTGTAAAGCATAGCGCGATTAGCCGTTGAGCGGTCGGGTATTCATGAGAAAAATCAGAGAATAACCCTGCAAGGTTTTCAGGCTTTGTGGCACACTGCGCTTTTCGCACGGTCTGGCCGGGTGCTTCCCGCGGTTATTGATGAGAGAGAATAACAACATGAAATGGCTATGTTCTGTAGGTGTCGCCGTCAGCCTGGCGCTCCAACCTGCGCTGGCAGAGGATTTGTTTGGTAATCACCCGCTCACGCCTGAAGCCCGCGACGCCTTTGTCACGGATTTACTTAAAAAGATGACGGTCGATGAGAAAATCGGCCAGCTGCGCCTGATCAGCGTCGGCCCGGAGAACCCGAAAGAAGCCATTCGCGAGATGATCAAAGACGGGCAGGTAGGAGCCATTTTTAACACCATTACCCGCCAGGATATCCGCAAAATGCAGGATCAGGTGATGGAACTGAGCCGCCTGAAAATTCCGCTGTTCTTCGCCTACGACGTGGTGCACGGCCAGCGTACCGTCTTCCCGATTAGCCTCGGCTTAGCCTCCTCCTTTAACCTCGATGCGGTGAAAACCGTCGGGCGCGTATCGGCATATGAAGCCGCAGACGACGGCCTGAACATGACCTGGGCGCCGATGGTAGACGTCTCGCGCGATCCGCGCTGGGGCCGTGCTTCGGAGGGCTTTGGGGAAGATACTTATTTAACCGCCACGATGGGCAAAACCATGGTGGAAGCGATGCAGGGCAAAAGTCCGGCAGATCGTTACTCGGTGATGACCAGCGTCAAGCACTTCGCCGCCTATGGCGCGGTGGAAGGCGGCAAAGAGTACAACACCGTGGACATGAGCCCGCAGCGCCTGTTTAACGACTATATGCCGCCGTACAAAGCGGGGCTGGACGCGGGCAGCGGCGCGGTGATGGTGGCATTGAACTCTCTCAACGGCACGCCTGCCACCTCCGATTCGTGGCTGCTGAAAGATGTGCTGCGCGACCAGTGGGGCTTCAAGGGCATCACCGTTTCGGATCACGGGGCGATTAAAGAGCTGATCAAGCACGGCACAGCGTCTGACCCGGAAGATGCGGTACTCGTGGCACTCAAGTCCGGCATCAACATGAGCATGAGCGACGAATACTACAGCAAATACCTGCCGGGGCTGGTGAAGAGCGGCAAGGTGACGATGGCGGAGCTGGACGATGCCGCTCGCCACGTGCTGAACGTGAAATATGACATGGGGCTGTTTAACGATCCTTACAGCCATCTGGGGCCGAAGGAGTCTGACCCGGCAGACACCAATGCTGAAAGCCGCCTGCACCGCAAAGAAGCCCGCGAAGTGGCGCGCGAAAGCCTGGTGCTGCTGAAAAACCGTCTCGACACGCTGCCGTTGAAAAAATCCGGCACCATTGCCGTGGTCGGTCCGCTGGCCGACAGCAAGCGTGACGTCATGGGCAGCTGGTCCGCCGCAGGCGTGGCGGATCAGTCCGTTACCGTGCTGACAGGCATTAAGAGCGCTGTGGGTGATAATGCAAAAGTGGTTTACGCCAAAGGCGCAAACGTCACCGACGATAAAGACATCGTGACCTTCCTCAACCAGTATGAGGAAGCGGTGAAGGTGGATCCACGCACGCCGAAAGAGATGATCGACGAAGCGGTTAACGCCGCGAAGCAGTCCGACGTGGTGGTCGCCGTGGTGGGTGAAGCGCAGGGGATGGCGCACGAAGCCTCCAGCCGGACCGACATCACTATCCCGCAAAGCCAGCGTGACCTGATCGCGGCCCTGAAAGCCACCGGCAAGCCGCTGGTGCTGGTGCTGATGAACGGGCGTCCGCTGGCGCTGGTGAAAGAAGACCAGCAGGCTGACGCCATTCTGGAAACCTGGTTCGCCGGTACCGAAGGCGGTAACGCCATTGCCGACGTGCTGTTTGGCGATTACAACCCGTCCGGCAAGCTGCCGATGTCCTTCCCGCGCTCCGTCGGGCAGATCCCGGTTTACTACAGCCACCTGAACACCGGTCGTCCGTACAACGCCGACAAGCCGAACAAGTACACGTCCCGTTACTTCGACGAGGCTAACGGCCCGCTCTATCCGTTTGGCTATGGCCTGAGCTACACCACGTTTAAGGTCTCTGACGTGAAAATGTCGGCGCCGACCCTGAAGCGTGACGGCAAAGTGACCGTCAGCGTGGAAGTGACCAACAGCGGCAAACGCGAAGGCGCGACGGTGATCCAGATGTACGTTCAGGATGTCACGGCCTCCATGAGCCGTCCGGTGAAACAGCTGCGCGGCTTCGAAAAGGTCAACCTGAAACCGGGCGAAACCAAAACGGTCAGCTTCCCGATTGACGTAAATGCGCTGAAGTTCTGGAATCAGCAGATGAAATACGATGCCGAGCCTGGCAAATTCAACGTCTTCATCGGCGTGGATTCCGCCCGCGTGAACAAAGCCGAGTTTGAACTGCAATAGTCTTACCTTTCTCCCTATCCCCCGCCTGGCGGGGGATGCCTCTCATCTGGTACGAAAAACGGTTAAATTCACTGTTTTAAGCTACGCTTTTCTCTCAAGCCTATGAAAAAGGCCACAAAATAATGAGGAAAGCAGAATGACGATTATTAAGGGGATTACAGGGCCGGCGGTGCTTCTGGCGGCGCTGAGCCTGCCGTTACAGGCCGCAGAGCCGGTTAAGGTGGGTTCCAAAATTGATACCGAGGGCGCGTTGCTCGGCAATATCATTTTGCAGGTGCTCGAAAGCCACGGCGTGAAAACGGTCAATAAAGTGCAGCTTGGCACTACGCCTGTCGTGCGCGGTGCTATCACTTCCGGCGAGCTGGATATCTACCCGGAATACACCGGCAACGGGGCATTCTTCTTCAAGGATGAAAACGATCCGGCCTGGAAAAATGCCAAAGCCGGGTACGAAAAAGTCAAAAAGCTGGACGCGGAAAAAAATAAGCTGGTCTGGCTTACACCGGCACCGGCCAATAACACCTGGACCATCGCGGTGCGCAAAGATATCGCCGAGAAAGGCAAGCTCACCTCGCTTGACGATCTCAGCCGCTACCTGAAAGATAAGGGCGAGTTTAAGCTCGCGGCCTCGGCAGAGTTTATCGAGCGCGCTGATGCCCTGCCAGCGTTTGAAAAAGCTTATGATTTCAAGCTCGATCAGGCACAGCTGCTCTCTCTGGCGGGCGGCGACACGGCGGTGACCATTAAGGCGGCGGCGCAGCAAACCTCCGGCGTCAACGCGGCGATGGCTTACGGCACCGACGGCCCGGTCGCGGCACTTGGTCTGCAAACCCTGACCGACCCGAAAGGCGTTCAGCCAATTTACGCCCCAACCCCGGTCGTGCGCGAGGCGGTGCTGAAAGCCTACCCGGATATCGACGATTGGCTCAAACCGGTGTTTGAAAAACTGGATGCGAAAACGCTGCAACAGCTGAATGCCAGCATTGCCGTAGAGGGGCTGGATGCCAAAAAAGTGGCTGCCGACTTCCTGAAACAACAAGGGCTTGTGAAGTAACGGGATAAGGCTGTGCCAATAAAATGTCATAACCGCGTCCTGCTGCTGTTGGTCTGTGTGGCCATCGTGGCGGTCGCGTTACCTTTTGTGAATGTCGCGCCAAACCGTCTGGTGTCGGGCGAACCGCGCGCGCTGTGGCAGATCTGGGCATTTACGCCGCTGCTGCTGGGCGCGGCGCTGGCGAGTACCGTAGTCTTAGCCTTCTGGCCGGGGCGAACCGCGCTGTGGCTGACGCTTCTGCTCAGCGAAGCGCTGTTTATCGTACTGTTCTGGAGCGCGGGACAGGCGGCAACGCAGATGGCCTCGGTTGAAAGCCCTCTGGCGCGCACGTCGATTGGCAGCGGCCTGTGGCTGTGGCTGGCACTCTGCCTGCTGGCCTGTAGCGATGCCATTCGCCGCCTGACGCCGATACCTGTGTGGCGCTGGCTGCTGAACGCGCAATTCTGGGTTATTCCCCTGCTGATCCTCTTCAGCGGCGATCTGAATCAACTCTCGCTGTTAAAAGAGTACGTCAACCGCCAGGAGGTGTTTGACAACGCACTGGCGCAACATCTGACGATCCTGTTCGGGACGCTGGTCCCGGCGCTGCTGCTGGGCGTGCCGCTGGGCATGTGGTGCTACCGACATCCCAGCCGCCAGGGTGCCGTCTTTACCGTGCTCAACGTTATTCAGACCATCCCCTCCGTTGCCCTGTTTGGCCTGCTGATTGCCCCCCTCGCCGGTCTGGTTAAATCCTTCCCTGCGTTGGCCGCGGCAGGCATTGCCGGAACCGGGCTGACCCCGGCGCTGATTGCCCTTGTGTTGTATGCGCTGCTGCCACTGGTGCGCGGCGTGGTGGCGGGCTTAAGCCAGGTTCCGCCCGACGTGCTGGAAAGCGCCCATGCGATGGGGATGAGTGCGCGCCAGTGTTTCTGGAAAATACAGCTGCCGCTTGCGCTTCCGCTGCTGGTTCGCAGCCTGCGGGTGGTGACGGTGCAAACCGTTGGGATGGCGGTGATTGCCGCGCTGATCGGGGCGGGCGGCTTTGGGGCGCTGGTGTTCCAGGGGCTGCTCAGCAGCGCGCTGGATCTGGTGTTGCTGGGCGTTGTGCCCACGATTGCGCTGGCGGTCGTGCTGGATGCCTTATTTGCCCTGTGGCTCGCGCTGCTCAGGAGAAGAGCCAATGATTGAATTTCATGATGTGAGTAAAACCTTTGCGGGCCGTCCGGCGGCAAGCCATCTCAATCTGCATTTTGCCGAGGGGGCGTTCTCGGTATTGATCGGGACGTCGGGGTCGGGAAAATCGACGACGCTGAAGATGATCAATCGGCTGGTGGAGCACGACAGCGGGACGATTCGCTTTGCCGGAGAGGAGATCCGCAGCCTGCCGGTGCTGGAGCTGCGGCGGCGTATGGGCTACGCCATTCAGTCCATCGGCCTGTTTCCCCACTGGACGGTGGCGCAGAACATTGCCACCGTGCCACAGCTGGAAAAATGGTCCCGGGGGAAGATCAATGAGCGTGTCGACGAGTTGATGGCGCTGCTGGGCCTGGACGCGTCGCTTCGCGACCGCTACCCGCACCAGCTTTCCGGCGGACAACAGCAGCGGGTCGGGGTGGCGCGCGCGCTGGCCGCTAACCCGCAGGTACTGCTGATGGATGAGCCCTTCGGCGCGCTGGATCCGGTCACCCGCGGCGCACTTCAGGCCGAGATGAGCCGCATCCACCGTATTCTCGGGCGCACCATCGTGCTGGTGACGCATGATATCGACGAAGCACTGCGGCTGGCCGATCGTCTGGTACTGATGGATCACGGCGAAGTCGTCCAGCAGGGTACGCCGCTTGAGCTGTTAACGTCGCCGGCAAACGATTTTGTGCGTGAGTTCTTTGGCCGCAGCGAGCTGGGTGTCAGGCTGCTCTCGCTGCGCACCGTCAGGGACTATCTGCGTCCGCAGGATGCGCAAATCGGTGGTGAACCGCTGCATGACGGGATGAGCCTGCGCGATGCCCTTTCGGCGTTTGTCGCCCGGCAGTGTGAGGTGTTGCCCGTTGCGGACGGGCAGGGGACACCATGCGGGACGATCCATTTTCGCGATCTGCTGGCGGGGGAGGTGACGCGTGAAGTGGGTCCGTGATCCGTTACTCTGGCTGACAGGGCTGTTTATCGCCTTACTCTACCTGATGCCGCACAGCGCGGCGCTGTTTAATGCGCTTATTCCCGGGCTGCCGCGCCCGGTGTACCAGCAGGAGAGCTTTGTTAATCTCACCCTGGCGCACTTCTGGCTGGTAGCGGCGTCAAGCGTGATTGCCATCGTGCTGGGCACAGGTGCCGGTATTGCGGTGACGCGGCCTGCGGGCAGGGAGTTCCGTCCGCTGGTGGAGACCATCGCCGCAACGGGGCAGACCTTCCCGCCGGTGGCCGTGCTGGCGATTGCCGTGCCGGCGATCGGTTTTGGGCAGGAGCCTGCCATCATTGCGCTGATCTTGTACGGCGTGTTGCCCATTCTGCAAGGGACGCTGGCGGGCATTGCGGCGGTGCCTGCATCGGTGCTGAGCGTAGCGGAAGGGATGGGAATGAGCGCCTGGCAGCGGCTACTGAAGGTTGAACTGCCGCTGGCCGCACCGGTGATTATTGCCGGTGTGCGGACGTCCGTGATCATCAACATTGGTACGGCAACCATCGCGTCGACGGTCGGGGTCAATACGCTGGGGACGCCAATCATTATTGGGTTAAGCGGGTTTAACACGGCCTATATTATTCAGGGGGCGGTTCTGGTTGCGCTGGCGGCGATTGTGGTGGATCGCCTGTTTGAACGCCTGGCCGGATACCTCAGCCAACACCGCCGCGAACAATAAACGAGTAACCTGCAAGCATAACGCCACCGATACCGCTGACGGCCATCAGTGCAAATAGGGTAATTACGGCCAGTTTCGTTGCCTTCATCATGTGCTCCTGTTGTTAACGGAACAATTATACGGTGAAGCGCAGCTGTTAATGAACCATTAAATGCGTTACAACGCATTTGGCCCCAGCGAGTAAACGGGATAACCATGTTCGCGCCATTCCGTCAGGAGCTGCTGCTGGGAAGCGGAGGGGACTTCGCCACACCAGACCAGCAGCGTCTGCCCCTCAAACAGTTCCGGCCTGAGCTGTGCCAGGGAGTGTGCAAGCACGTCAACGCGCCAGCCCTGCTGGGTGGCAATCCAGGCTTCGAGCCACAGCCGGGTGGTATCGTGGACGTTCCAGCCGATCACCAGCGCATCTTTGCTGTTTTTATTCCGCGCTGAGGCAAGACAGACGGAAATATAGTTAATCAGCACGCCATCAAGCATACTGAGCAGTGCCTGTAAGGTGGTTTGCTGACACTGAAGCCGACGCCGTAGGGGAATAAAAAGATGGGTGATCAGGGTTTGCGCGGGGTAGTCTCGACCCTGTTCTTTGATCCAGCCGCGCAGACGCTGCAAATTGCCGGTCTGCAACAGCCTCAGCAGCGTTTCCTGCTGCTCGCGCCAGAGATGCTGCGTATCAGGATCGTCCTGGCTCAGAAGCGACTTCACCTTGCCTACCTGTACGCCATTGTCGATCCAGCTTTTGATCTCGCGGATCCGGTCAATATCCGCATCGTTAAACAGGCGGTGCCCGCCGTCCGTTCTTTGCGGCTTAAGCAATCCATACCGTCGCTGCCACGCCCGTAGCGTAACGGGATTGATATCACACAGGAGTGCCACTTCACCTATCGTGTAAAGCGCCATTTTCGCCCCCAGGCTTGCGCGTCCCCAGCTTAACTGTAGACCCACTTTGCGGAACCAGGAAGATTTGATTCTTTTTTGTACAAATTATACGAAAGACAGGTTATCTCCGGCAAAAGGTGTGATGACGGACACGATTTATCGCTTTTTTGGCACGTTTCAAAGAAAGTTAACCGCTATCAGTGTATGTTACGCGTTTTTAGAATGTGCGGTTTGTGAGTATGTACGAGTTTAA
This sequence comes from Enterobacter sp. CCUG 70166, assembly GCF_020224095.1. NCBI lineage: Bacteria > Pseudomonadati > Pseudomonadota > Gammaproteobacteria > Enterobacterales > Enterobacteriaceae > Enterobacter > Enterobacter sp. CCUG 70166. The sequence goes on along the minus strand of NZ_NRIQ01000006.1, from coordinate 15,392 downwards.
TCTGGTGCTGCTGTTGCTTCAGCAGATGTGCGTGTTCCTTGTCATCGCCTGGTTGATGAGCAAAACGCGCCTGTTTATCCCGCTGATGCAGGTCACCGTCCGTCTGCCGCACAAATTCCTCTGCTACGTCGTATTTTCCATATTCTGCATTATGGGGACCTGGTTTGGTCTCCATATTGAAGATTCCATCGCCAATACGCGCGCCATTGGCGCGGTAATGGGCGGGCTGCTCGGAGGCCCGGTCGTGGGCGGTCTGGTGGGGTTAACCGGCGGCCTGCACCGCTATTCGATGGGCGGTATGACGGCACTAAGCTGCATGATCTCCACCATTGTCGAAGGGCTGCTCGGTGGTCTCGTCCACAGCTATATGATTAAGCGCGGACGGCCGGATAAAGTGTTCAGTCCCCTTACCGCCGGGGCGATCACCTTCGTGGCGGAAATGGCGCAGATGGCGATCATCCTGCTGATCGCGCGCCCGTTTGACGATGCGTTACATCTGGTCAGCAGCATTGCCGCACCGATGATGGTCACCAATACCGTTGGTGCGGCGCTGTTTATGCGCATTCTGCTCGACAAACGCGCCATGTTCGAAAAATACACCTCGGCATTTTCTGCCACCGCCTTAAAAGTTGCGGCGTCGACGGAAGGGATCCTGCGGCAGGGATTCAACGAGGAGAACAGCATGAAGGTGGCGCAGGTGCTGTATAAAGAGCTGGATATCGGAGCCGTGGCGATTACCGATCGCGAGAAGCTGCTGGCGTTTACCGGTACCGGCGACGACCACCATCTGCCGGGCAAACCGATCTCCTCGGCCTATACCCTGCGCGCTATTGAAACGGGTGAAGTGGTGTATGCCGACGGGAATGAAGTGCCGTACCGCTGTTCCCTGCATCCGCAGTGCAAACTTGGCTCTACGCTGGTTATTCCCCTGCGGGGCGAAAACCAGCGCGTCATGGGCACCATTAAGCTTTACGAAGCCAAAAATCGCCTGTTCAGCTCCATCAACCGCACGCTGGGGGAGGGTATCGCCCAGCTGCTTTCGGCGCAAATCCTGGCGGGGCAGTATGAACGGCAAAAAGCGCTGCTGACGCAGTCAGAAATTAAGCTCCTGCACGCTCAGGTGAATCCGCATTTCCTGTTTAACGCGCTCAACACGCTGAAGGCGGTGATCCGCCGCGACAGCGATCAGGCCGCGCAGCTGGTGCAATTTCTGTCGACATTTTTTCGCAAAAACCTGAAGCGTCCCTCGGAGATCGTCACCCTCGCGGACGAGATTGAGCATGTAAACGCCTATCTGCAAATTGAAAAAGCGCGCTTCCAGTCACGTTTACAGGTGTCGTTATCCGTCCCGGATGAGCTGGCGTATCAGCATCTTCCGGCCTTTACCCTGCAACCGATTGTGGAGAACGCCATTAAGCATGGGACGTCGCAGCTGCTGGGAACCGGAGAAATCATGATTTCCGCTTCCCGTTTTAACCACCATCTGGTGCTGGATATTGAAGATAACGCGGGGCTGTATGAAGCCTCCGCGTCAGGCGGTCTGGGCATGAGCCTGGTGGATAAGCGCCTGCGCGCACATTTTGGTGATGACTGCGGTATCACCGTCGCCTGTGAGCCAGACCGCTATACCCGAATTACCTTACGATTGCCGCTGGAGGAGAACGCATGTTAAGAGTGCTGATTGTTGATGATGAGCCGTTAGCACGGGAAAACCTGCGTGTCCTGTTGCAGGAGCAGAGTGATATTGAGGTCGTGGGGGAATGCGCCAATGCCATTGAAGGCATCGGTGCGGTGCATAAACTGCGCCCGGACGTGCTGTTCCTCGATATTCAGATGCCGCGCATCAGCGGTCTGGAGATGGTCGGCATGCTCGACCCGGAGCACCGTCCCTATATCGTCTTTCTGACGGCCTTTGATGAGTACGCGGTAAAGGCGTTTGAAGAGCACGCGTTTGATTATCTGCTGAAACCGATTGAAGAGAAACGCCTTGAAAAGACCCTGACCCGTCTGCGCCAGGAGCGTACCGCGCAGGACGTGACGCTGCTGCCGGAGCATCAGCAGCCCCTGAAGTTTATCCCCTGTACCGGGCACAGCCGGATTTACCTCCTGCAAATGGACGACGTTGCCTTTGTCAGCAGTCGTCTGAGCGGGGTATACGTCACCAGCGCTGAAGGCAACGAAGGCTTTACCGAGCTTACGTTACGCACGCTGGAGAGCCGCACGCCGCTGATCCGCTGCCATCGTCAGTACCTGGTGAACATGGCGCACCTGAAGGAGATCCGCCTGGAAGATAACGGCCAGGCCGAACTGGTGCTACGTGCAGGGCAAACCGTGCCCGTCAGTCGTCGCTATCTGAAAAGTTTGAAAGAGGCGATAGGGCTGTAAAACTGGTACACTGCGCGCCATTGCATCATCGACATTCGAAGGCTCTATGCTAAGTAACGATATTCTTCGTAGCCTGCGCTACACCCTGAAAGCGAACAATAATGACATGGTGCGCATTCTTGCGCTCTCCGACATGGAATCCACGTCCGCCGGGTTCGACACCTGGATGACTAAAGAAGATGAAGAGGGTTTTGTTCGCTGCCCGGACATCATTCTGTCGGGCTTCCTGAACGGCCTGATCTACGACAAGCGCGGCAAAGATGAATCTGCGCCTGAGCTGGCGCTGGAGCGTCGAGTGAATAACAACACGGTGCTGAAAAAGCTGCGTATTGCGTTCTCCCTGAAAACTGACGACATTCTGGCGATCATGACCGAGCAGAAATTTCGCGTGTCGATGCCGGAAATCACCGCCATGATGCGCGCGCCGGATCATAAAAATTACCGCGAGTGTGGGGATCAGTTTCTGCGTTATTTCCTGCGTGGGTTGACGCAGCGGGTGCATAACCAGAAGGGGTGATTTTTAGCCGGGTGGCGGCCTCGCCTTACCCGGCCTAAAAACTCGTTGGCCCGTGCAAGCGTAGCGCCGCCGGGCAAAAAAAAGCCGGATTCTCATCCGGCTTTTTTATTACTTCACCTGCTGACCCGGCTTCGCGCCTTCGTCAGGGCTTAACAGGAAGATGTCTTTTCCGCCCGGGCCTGCGGCCATCACCATCCCTTCAGAGATGCCGAAGCGCATTTTACGCGGCGCCAGGTTTGCCACCATCACGGTCTGACGACCGATCAGCACCTGCGGATCAGGGTACGCGGAACGAATGCCGGAGAAGACGTTACGTTTCTCGCCGCCCAGATCCAGCGTCAGACGCAGCAGTTTGTCAGAACCTTCCACGAACTCCGCGTTTTCGATCAGCGCCACGCGCAGGTCGACTTTGGCGAAATCATCAAAGGTGATGGTCTCCTGAATCGGATCGTCCGCCAGCGGGCCGGTCACCGGCGCGGCAGCCGCTTTCACCTCTTCTTTTGATGCTTCCACCAGCGCGTCAACCTGTTTCATCTCGATGCGGTTATACAGTGCCTTGAAGGTGTTCACCTTGTGGCCGAGCAGCGGCTGCTGGATGGCATCCCAGGTCAGTTCGGTGTTCAGGAATGCTTCCGCGCGGGCTGCCAGCTGCGGCAGAACCGGCTTCAGCCAGGTCATCAGCACGCGGAACATGTTCAGACCCATGGTGCAGATCGCCTGCAAGTCGGCGTCGCGGCCTTCCTGTTTCGCCACCACCCATGGTGCCTGCTCGTCGACATATCGGTTGGCCACGTCTGCCAGCGCCATGATTTCGCGAATGGCTTTACCAAATTCACGACTTTCCCAGGCTTCGCCAACCGCAGCGGCGGCGTCGGTGAAGGTTTTATACAGCTCAGGATCGGCCAGTTCGGCAGAGAGCACGCCGTCAAAGCGTTTAGCGATAAAACCTGCGTTACGGGACGCCAGGTTCACCACCTTGTTGACGATGTCCGCGTTCACGCGCTGCACGAAATCTTCCAGATTCAGGTCGATATCGTCGATGCGGGAAGAGAGCTTCGCGGTGTAGTAGTAGCGCAGGCTATCCGCATCGAAGTGGTTCAGCCAGGTGCTGGCCTTAATAAACGTCCCGCGAGATTTGGACATCTTCGCACCGTTGACCGTTACGTAGCCGTGTACGAACAGGTTAGTCGGCTTGCGGAAATTGCTGCCTTCCAGCATCGCTGGCCAGAACAGGCTGTGGAAGTAAACGATGTCTTTGCCGATGAAGTGGTACAGCTCGGCGGTGGAATCTTTCTTCCAGTACTCGTCGAAGCTTAGGGTATCGCCGCGCTTGTCACACAGGTTCTTGAAGGAGCCCATGTAGCCGATTGGTGCATCCAGCCAGACGTAGAAATATTTGCCCGGCGCGTTCGGGATTTCGAAGCCGAAGTATGGCGCATCGCGGGAGATATCCCACTGCTGCAGACCGGATTCAAACCACTCCTGCATCTTGTTCGCCACCTGCTCCTGCAGCGCGCCGCTGCGGGTCCACGCCTGCAGCATTTCGCTGAACGACGGCAGGTCGAAGAAGAAGTGCTCGGAGTCACGCATCACCGGCGTTGCGCCGGAAACCACGGATTTCGGCTCGATAAGCTCGGTCGGGCTGTAGGTCGCGCCACACACTTCGCAGTTATCGCCGTACTGGTCCGGGGATTTACATTTCGGACAGGTGCCTTTGACGAAACGGTCCGGCAGGAACATGCCTTTTTCCGGATCGTACAGCTGAGAGATGGTGCGGTTTTTAATGAAACCGTTCTCTTTCAGACGGGTGTAGATCAGCTCTGACAGCTCGCGGTTCTCGTCGCTGTGCGTGGAGTGATAGTTGTCATAGCTGATGTCAAAGCCAGCAAAATCGGTCTGATGCTCCTGACTCATTTCGGCGATCATCTGTTCCGGGGAAATTCCCAGCTGCTGCGCTTTCAGCATGATTGGGGTGCCGTGGGCATCGTCCGCACAGATGAAGTTCACCTCGTGGCCGCGCATTCGCTGGTAACGGACCCAGACATCAGCCTGGATATGCTCCAGCATGTGGCCGAGGTGGATTGAGCCGTTGGCGTACGGCAGGGCGCACGTTACCAGAATTTTTTTCGCGACTTGAGTCATAGTAGGCATTACTTCTTTTAACTGTGAAAAGGGTTTTCGATATTACCAAAAGGGGCATTATTAAGTAAGCACAAACCACGGCCTTTCAGGTAAACTTGTTCATCTAAGGTCTTATTCACAAGAACAAAGGAGTCGGGATGAGTTCTCAATCCCAGGCCAAATCACCGGAAGCCTTACGAGCAATGGTCGCCGGGACGCTGGCTAATTTTCAGCATCCAACCCTGAAGCACAATCTCACGACGCTGAAAGCGCTTCATCATGTCGCATGGCTGGACGATACGCTGCACATTGAGCTGCAGATGCCGTTCGTCTGGACCAGCGCCTTTGATGCCCTGAAAGAGCAAACCAGTTCTGAGCTGCTGCGCATTACTGGCGCAAAAGCAATTGACTGGAAGCTAAGCCACAGCATCGCCACGCTCAAGCGCGTGAAAAATCAGCCGGGCGTTAACGGCGTGAAGAACATCATCGCCGTCAGTTCTGGCAAGGGTGGGGTGGGTAAATCGTCGACCGCCGTGAACCTGGCGCTTGCGCTGGCGGCAGAAGGGGCGAAAGTCGGCATTCTGGATGCTGATATTTATGGCCCGTCCATTCCGAACATGCTGGGTGCTGAAAACCAGCGTCCAACTTCGCCGGACGGTACCCACATGGCGCCGATCGTGGCGCACGGTCTGGCGACCAACTCCATTGGTTACCTGGTCACGGACGATAACGCAATGGTCTGGCGCGGCCCGATGGCCAGCAAAGCTTTGCTGCAAATGTTGCAGGAGACAATGTGGCCTGACCTCGATTATCTGGTGCTGGACATGCCGCCGGGCACCGGTGATATCCAGCTGACGCTGGCGCAGAACATTCCGGTCACCGGCGCCGTCGTGGTCACCACGCCGCAGGATATCGCGCTGATCGACGCCAAAAAAGGCATCGTGATGTTCGAGAAGGTGGAGGTGCCGGTACTCGGCATCGTCGAAAACATGAGCATGCACATTTGCAGCAACTGTGGACACCATGAGCCGATCTTCGGTACCGGCGGTGCGGAGAAGCTGGCGGCGCAATATCACACCCAACTGCTGGGGCAACTGCCGCTGCATATCACACTGCGTGAAGATCTGGATAGCGGTAAGCCGACGGTGGTCAGCCGTCCTGATAGCGAATTCACGGAAATCTATCGTCAGCTGGCGGGGCGCGTTGCGGCGCAACTGTACTGGCAGGGGGACGTGATCCCGAGCGAGATCGCCTTCCGCGCGGTGTAACGCCTCTGCGCGTCAGTGCCGGGTGGCGGCCTCGCCTTACCCGGCCTACCTCGATTTTGTAGGTCAGGTAAGCTTAGCGCCACCTGACTTTACCCAAGCCGATAGTGCATCAAATAATACTCTCCTTCCGGAGAATCCCCCGTCGCCTCAATGTGCCAGCCGTGGCGCTGGTAAAACGCAACCGCCCGCTCATTCTTCACCAGACACTTCAGCGCGCCTGTACTGGTAAACGTCCTCTGTACTTGTTCCAGTAACAAACGGCCAACTCCCAGACGCTGATACTGCGGGTCGACAAACAGATTGTGCAAAAAGTTATCATTTTCCCAGACGGAGGCAAACCCTACCCGGTGACCGTCGTGAATCGCAACCCAGATCTGCTCGTCACGCGTTGCGGCGTCAAAATCCTCAAGCTGCCATTCAGAATTGTCCAGCCATGGCCAGGCCACGCGTCGTGCATGCAGGTACAGCGTGCGCAGAAATGGCCGGTCGTCCTCCTGCCAGGGCCGGATCATCGTATCAGCGGTGATAGAAAATATCTCCGTTATAGGCTTTGTAGATTTTGCCATCAGCATCGCCAATCAGAACATAATTTTCACCCATGTAGGTCCAGTGCGTACCGGCATCGGGCGCGGGAAGGTTACGTAGCTGGTACTGTTTGATGGTGTACTCTGGCGTCTGATACTGCGCGGGCGCGGTATCGCCAATCTTAAATTTGGTGAAGTCGGCGATGAACTCCTGCTCTTCATAAGCCTTAATGCCGGAAGGCGCGGCGGCCGTTTGCGGGGCTGCGAATGCGGAGCCCGCCAGAGACAGTAATACACCCAGAAGCACCAATTTACGCTTAGCCATTTTTTCTCCAGTGATATCGTTATGGATACGCTTGTCTGCGGGGGACAGTGCGGCAGACAGCCCATTTTAAGTATCAAAACAGGGTGTGTTTGAAAAAAAATGTAACAAAAGTGAACGGTTTTGTGTAGTGCCAGCGGTTGTGAGTATTTTTGATATGAATGCGTGCTGACGGGAATAATTCATTGTAACTATCGTTTTGCTGAATTAATTCTGAAAATACATTGTTGCCGTAATTTTATAAACTGTAGATCGTGCTTTTTTTTGCCACAGGCTTTAAGATTTTCAGGAAGATTATATTTTAATTAATTGCCCGTCACAGATCGGGCAATTCGTGTCTTCACTTTTAGATTACGTTTTAGTATTCCGTTGAAAAGAAACTTATTTCAAGCGTGGGTTAGCGCAGGGCTGCGCCCCGTCGGGCGTTCGCTACGAGCAGGGATGATAAGTATATATAAATGAAAAACACAACAGCATTATCTGTAATATTCTTAGCAATAAGTCAGTTGGCGGGGTGCGTAATTTCTCCTGGCCAAACGTTAAGTTCCGCAGGCAAAAAAATAATTGCGCCGGCTGATCTCAATAATAGTTTAGATAAACAAATCGAAATTTATCCACTTACGCCCGGATTAATTGAGAAACTACGTCCCGCAGCAGCTAAATCTCAGGCAAATCCTAATCTTGATGAGCAGGTCAAAAACTGGGAATACCGTATTGGAATCGGTGACATCCTGACGGTCACCGTCTGGGATCACCCGGAGCTGACTACGCCCGCGGGACAGTATCGCAGCGCAAGCGATACGGGAAACTGGGTCAATGCCGATGGCACGCTCTTTTATCCTTACGTGGGTAAACTGCACGTGGCGGGAAAAACGGTTTCCAGAGTGCGCGAGGAGATCACCGCGCGGCTGGATAACGTCATTGAAAGCCCCCAGGTCGACGTCAGCGTTGCCGCTTTCCGTTCGCAAAAAGCCTACGTTACGGGAGAAGTGGCGAAATCTGGCCAGCAGGCCATCACCAACATTCCACTGACGGTTATGGATGCCGTTAATGCCGCAGGTGGGCTTACTGCTGATGCGGACTGGCGGAACGTGGTGCTGACTCACAACGGTCAGGATTCCCGAATTTCCCTGTATGCCCTGATGCAGCATGGCGATTTAACCCAGAATAAGCTGCTCAACCCTGGCGACATCTTGTTTATTCCCCGCAACGATGCGCTGAAAGTATTCGTGATGGGCGAAGTTGTTAAACAGAGCACGCTGAAGATGGATCGCAGCGGCATGACGTTGGCTGAAGCGCTCGGCAATGCCGGTGGCCTGGACCAGAATATGGCTGATGCGACGGGTATTTTTGTTATCCGCTCGGTACGCGAGTCCGGGAAAATTGCGAATATCTATCAACTGAATGCAAAAGACGCTTCGGCCATGGTGCTGGGCACCGAGTTTCAGCTTGAGCCTTACGACATTGTCTATGTCACCACTGCTCCACTCTCCCGCTGGAATCGCGTAATAACACAGCTTGTTCCGACAATCAGCGGGGTGCATGACCTCACCGAAACGGTTCGTTATATCAGATCGTGGCCGCAATAATGTTCGAATCAATACTCGTGGTATGTACCGGAAATGTCTGCCGTTCTCCGATTGGAGAACGGCTTTTGCGCCAGCACTTGCCCGACAGACACATCACCTCGGCGGGAATACTTGGCCTTGAGGGGTATCCGGCGGATGAGTGCGCCCAGGACGTGGCCTGGCGGCATGGGATCTCCCTCGACGGTCATGTGGCGCGCAGGCTGACACGCAGCCTGATGCAGGGATCCGATCTCATCCTGGTTATGGAGCCGGAACATCTTCGCTTCATTGCAGCCATGGCGCCGGAAAACAGGGGGAAGTCGCTGCTTTTTGGGCAGTGGCTGGAGCCGCAGGATATCCCAGATCCCTATCGTAAAAGCCGTGAAGCGTTTGAATATGTGTTCGGGCTATTGGGTAAAGCCAGCCAGGAATGGGCACGTCGTTTAGGACAGAAAGGAATGAAGCATTAATGTCGTCTTACACAACAGACAGTTATGGTGCAGGGGCACCCGAACAAAATGAAATCGATCTCGTTCGTTTGCTCGGCGAAATGATCGACCACCGCACGATGATATTGTGCGTGACTTTCCTTTTCACTTTATGCGCGGGCCTCTATGCCTGGGTTACGCCACCTGTTTATCAGGCGGATGCTATGGTGCAAATAGAAAGCAAACAGGATAACGGCCTGCTCAAAGGCTTGAGCCAGCTGGGCACTGATATTTCGCCGGATGTTGCCCCTGAAATTTTACTGTTGAAATCTCGCATGATCCTCGGCGAGACCGTCGACAAATTAGATCTGACGTATCAGGCAAAGCAGCGCGTTTTGCCTGTGGTGGGGCGTCTCTGGCAGCGTCTGCAAGGGCGTGGCCAGGGCAACATAACGTTAGGCGAACTCCAGATCCCGCAGGTGGAGGGCAAAGCGCAAGAACTCACGCTGACCGTACAGGAAGCGGGAAGGTATCACCTGACGGGCGAAAACATTGAGGCAGACGGCCAGGTTGGTAAAACGCTGGTTACGCAAGGGATCGTGCTGCGGGTGACTTCGATTGAGGCGACGCCAGGCACACAGTTTTCGCTTAAGTCGTTGACGCGCCTGGAGACGATCAATGCACTGAAGAAGCGTCTGACGGTCGTGGAATCGGAGAAACAGAGCGGTATTGTGACCTTAACCCTGACGGGTGAAGATCCTGACAAAATCGCCCGGGTGCTGAATGCGATAGCTGAAAATTATCTTCAGCAAAATATCGCGCGCCAGGAGGCTCAGGATTCGCGTAGTCTGGATTTTTTACAGGAGCAGTTACCGAAAATCAGAGCGGACCTGGATCAGGCTGAAGCGCGGCTGAATGCCTACCGGGCGCAGCGCGACTCTGTGGATCTGTCTTTAGAGGCAAAATCCGTCCTGGATCAGGTTGTGAACGTTGAGAATCAGCTAAATGAGCTGACGTTCCGGGAGGCAGAAATTTCCCAGCTCTTTAAAAAGAGTCACCCTACCTACCGTGCATTGCATGAAAAAAGACAAACCCTTGTGCGGGAACGGGATCGTCTTAATAACCGTGTGTCCTCGATGCCCTCCACGCAGCAGGAGATTTTACGCCTGAGCCGCGATGTTGAGTCGGGCCGCACGATTTATTTACAGCTTTTGACGCGTCAGCAGGAGCTGAATATTTCCCGCTCCAGCGCTGTCGGGAACGTGAGGATCATTGATGAGGCGGTTACACTCTCGGATCCGATAAAACCGCGAAAAGCGCTAATCATTGCGCTTGGCGTGCTGTTCGGGCTCATCCTTTCAATGGGGACCGTACTGGTACGTCAGGCGTTCAAACGTGGGATCACGCTTTCCGAACAGCTGGAAGCGCAGGGGATGCCGGTTCTGGCGACGTTACCACGTTCACAGTGGCTGTGGAGTAAAACGCATTTGCGCAGAAAAAATCCGTTTTCTCGTCGCTGGACACACAAAACCTCGGATGTACCTTTCCTGCCAGTCGATCGACCTGCTGATATGTTTGTTGAAGCGGTACGCGGGCTGCGAACCAGTCTGCATTTCACCATGATGGAGGCTGAAAATCGCATTGTGATGATTTCTGGCCCCACGCAGGACTGCGGAAAAACACTGGTGGCGACGAACCTGGCGGCCATTGCCGGGCAGAGCGGTCAGCGGGCGCTGTTTATTGATGCGGATATGCGCCAGGGTTATGTGCATAATATTTTTGGCCTGGAGAACCGCCACGGATTATCCTGCCTGCTGGAAGGGAAGCGCGACTTTGGGGAGGTCATTCAGCATGCTGAAAAAGGGGGAATTGACGTCATCACCTGCGGCCCGGAACCCCTGCGTCCGTTAGAAATGCTGTTAAGCGAACGGTTCATTGACATCATGTCCTGGGTTAACGAGCAATATGACATTGTCATCATCGATACACCCCCAGTTCTTGCCGTCAATGATGCCGCGCTGGTTGCCAGAGCAGCCGGAACAACGCTAATGGTTGCCCGTTACGATAAAACCAGCGTGAAAGAGATGGAGAATACCGTTAAACGTCTACAGCACGTTGGCGTGAAGGTCAGCGGCACAATCCTCAACGATATTGTTAAATCCGCAGCGCTGTTTTACAGCTCGGGGTACAGCCAGTATGACTACGGTTATGCTTCGAGGAAAAAAGGATAGGGGCGTCAGGACGGGATAATAAACCCTCTCCCGGATGGGAGAGGGAAAAGCATTACTTCGCCATCACTTCCTGCGCGGTACGCTCAACCAGAGACAGCAGGACTTTAACGTCCTCCAGCGTCACGGTTGGGTTCAGCAGGGTCAGCTTCAGGCAGGTGACGCCGTTATGCTCGGTCACTCCGACGTTTGCGCGGCCGGATTCCAGCAGTGCATCGCCAATTTTCTGGTTCAGCAGGGCGATACCGGCGTCAGCCATCTGGGTCTGCGGACGGAAGCGGAACAGCACGCTTGCCAGCTGGGGTTGCATAACCAGTTCCAGAGCAGACTGCTCTTTTACGTAAGCCGCAACCTGCTGTGCCAGCGTCACGCCGTGATCGATAATTGCCGCGTATTGCTCCTGACCCAGCGCTTCCAGGCTCATCCACAGTTTCAGCGCGTCGAAACGACGGGTGGTTTGCAGAGATTTGGAAACCAGGTTAGGCACGCCCGCTTCTTCATCGAACTCAGAGTTCAGGTAAGCCGCCTGATAGCGCATCAGCTCATAATGACGTGCTTCTTTTAGCAAGAAGGCACCGCAGCTGATGGTCTGGAAGAACTGCTTGTGGAAGTCCAGCGTTACGGAGTCCACAAGTTCAATACCGTCCAGATAGTGACGATACTGCTCAGACATCAGCAGCGCGCCGCCCCAGGCCGCATCAACGTGTACCCAGATATTCTGTTTCGCAGCCAGCTCGGCAATGGCACGCAGCGGATCGATAGCACCCGCATCCGTCGTGCCGGCCGTGGCCACAATCGCCAGAATCTGTTCGCCGTTCGCGTTGCACTGTTCGATTTTCGCCGCCAGATCGGTGAGATCCATGCGGGAGAATTCATCAGTTTTCACCTGCACCACGGACTGGTAGCCCAGGCCCATCAGCGCCATGTTTTTCTGCACGGAGAAGTGGGCGTTTTCAGAGCACAGCACGCGAATTTTGCGCAGATCGCCCACCAGACCGTCCTGCTGTACCGAGTGGCCCTGACGCGCGAAGAACGCATCACGCGCCAGCATCAGGCCCATCAGGTTACTCTGGGTGCCGCCGCTGGTGAAGACGCCTGCGTCGCCAGCCTGATAACCCACGCGGGTACGCAGCCATTCGATCAGCTTGATCTCAATAATGGTTGCGGACGGGCTTTGATCCCAGGAGTCCATACTCTGGTTGGTGGCGTTAATCAGCACTTCCGCCGCCTGGCTTACGACCAGGCTTGGGCAGTGCAGGTGCGCCACGCACTGCGGGTGATGAACGGACAAACTGTCTTTCAGGAAGAACTCCACGGCGCGTTCAATCGCCGCTTCGTTGCCCAGCCCTTTCGGGTTGAAATCCAGCTTAATACGGTCGCGCAGCTCCGCGACCGTTTTGCCCTGGTACATCTCAGGTTGTTTCAGCCACTGCATCACAGCCTGAGTGCTTTGTTCAATCGCCTGCTGGTAAGCTTCAATGCTCTGGGCAGAGGAGAACAAAATTGGGTTTGAATCAGACATCGTAATCAACAACTCCGGTTACGCCGGGCGAACGCCCGCAGCAAGCAGTGCCTGCTCGAATTTATCCAGGAAGACTTTCAGCTCGTCATCGCTGATCAGCAGTGACGGCAGCAGACGCAGAACGATACCGTTACGGCCGCCACGCTCCAGAATCAGGCCTGCTTCGAAGCACTTCTTCTGGATCAGTGCAGACAGCTCGCCATCGCCCGGGAAGCAACCCATGTGGTCGGCGGCTTCATGTGGCTTAACGATTTCAATACCGATCATCATGCCCAGACCGCGAACGTGGCCGATAACCGGATAGCGTTTCGCCATCTCTTTCAGCTGGCCTTTCAGCCATTCGCCCTGTGCGGCAACTTTGCCCGCGATATTCTGGTCTTTCAGGATCTTCAGCGTCGTCAGACCGGTTGCCATCGCCAGCTGGTTGCCGCGGAAGGTACCGGTGTGGTGACCAGGCGCCCACGCATCGAACTGCTTCTTGATACCGAGCACAGCCAGTGGCAGACCGCCGCCAACTGCTTTGGACATCACGATGATGTCAGGCTCAATGCCTGCGTGTTCGAAGGCAAAGAATTTACCGGTACGGGCAAAGCCAGCCTGAACTTCGTCGAGGATCAGCAGAATGCCGTGTTCCTGAGTCACTTTACGGATGCGCTGCAACCACTCAGCCGGAGCCGGGTTCACGCCGCCTTCGCCCTGAACAGCTTCCAGGATCACCGCGGCAGGTTTACGCACGCCGCTTTCAACGTCGTTGATCAGGTTATCGAAGTAGTAGGTCAGCGCCTTCACGCCCGCTTCACCACCGATACCCAGTGGGCAGCGGTACTCGTGTGGGTAAGGCATGAACTGGACTTCTGGCATCATACCGTCAACCGCTTCTTTCGGAGACAGGTTACCGGTGACGGACAGTGCACCATGGGTCATACCGTGGTAACCACCAGAGAAACTGATGATACCGCTGCGACCGGTTACTTTTTTCGCCAGCTTCAGCGCCGCTTCAACGGCGTCAGCCCCGGACGGGCCAGTGAATTGCAGACAGTACTCTTTGCCCTGACCAGGCAACAGAGAGAGGAGGTATTCTGAAAACGCGTCTTTCAACGGCGTAGTCAGATCCAGGGTATGTAACGGCAAGCCGCTGGTAATGACATTTTGGATGCTTTTCAGCACATCAGGATGATTGTGGCCAAGCGCGAGGGTGCCTGCGCCTGCTAAACAGTCAAGGTATTCTTTATTATCTGCATCGGTGATCCACACGCCTTCTGCTTTCGTGATCGCTAAAGGCAGTTTGCGCGGATAACTCCTGACGTTAGATTCAAACTCGGCCTGACGGGCCAGATAGGTTTCGTTGCTTTTGTGGGCATCTACGGTGTCAATACGGACTTTATCCGTCATCATATCACTCCTACAACCGCCGCTTCGTTATGAGCAACGATTGAATAAAAAGTTAAAAAACAGATGGGGCCTGAAAAAAACGCCGCCAATATAGAGCCTTTTGTCACCGGGCTCAATGGTTAATTTGTTTACTGTTTTGTGACACAGGGCACAGGGGAGGGGATAACCTCATTTTCCGGCAAAAACATGCAGTTTATTCTCAATAAAAACAGTGGGTTATATATGGATTGTCAGCATTGTAAAATCAGATGAAAGAGTGTGGCAAATTGTGCGCCTGGCAGGCTAAAAGGAGGCGGAGAGCCTCCTTAGACTGTTTATTTTTGGGTAACGCGTAAAACGCCGTGTTCACGTCCCTTTGTTTTATTCCATGACGCGTCCGTAATACCGTTTTCATCCAGGCTTATCGATATCACAAAACCGTTACCATGGATCTCATAGAAATTCGCATTCAGACGTTTAACGCTGGCTTTTTTGCCGTTCACGGTAGCGCTAAAAAAGCCGTTAGAAAGGGTAGCGTTAACCGTATCCGACGAGAACGAGGCTTCGCGAAGGGGATCGTGTACGGATGCCGTTGGTTCGTGTTGTGCCGCGTTTTCCGCTTTGGTTTTGCTGATATCGCAAGATCCATCGCCAGCGCTAATTTGCGTGCATCCCGAGCGCTCTAACTGAGCACGATAGTGTGCGCTAATGGCGTGTGCAGGCGAAATACACCCAGCAAGTACGGCAGCGCTTAACACTAGCATCATTGATTTTTTCATTTTATCACCTTAAAAACGACACAAATAATAAGAAACGTACATAATGCCGATCCAGACCCCGACCGAAATAAGCAATAGATACAGGGCAGCTGAAATAAAAATGTGTTTGAGCATGTTATTGGCCATCATCATACTTTCCATCAGCGAAGTACTGTCGCCCTGAAAAGCTTCCTCTATTATGAATGTAGTCGAGTTACGTGTTTTTCTTAAAAGCCAATCCCGATGCCTGCGCCCATAGCAAGATCATTATTTGTAGAATCGCTTACGCCAGCTTTAACGATGGTGTTGCTACCAACGTGGAAGGATGCACCCACACTAACAGCTTGCTCGTCTTTAAAGTGAAGTGGTCAACAAAAACT